>CALWXY010000206.1 GCA_944385595.1 uncultured Oscillospiraceae bacterium | reverse complement strand
GGTGACAGTCTCGATGTTTTCGCCGGTTGCATCATCCGCAGCCAGCGCCCAGAGGCCGTCTGTCCCCACCGTGAACCTGTGAGACTGATTTGTGCTGTTGCAGTCGCAGAGGGTTAGGGAGGTGTCGCTGCCGCTCACATTGATGTAATGTCCATTCAAATTCAGCACATTGCCGTTCAGGCATAGCGTCACATCGCCGCTTATGGTGATGACGCCCGACGCTGTCACATCGCCCGACAGATAGTATTTGCCGCCGTTCAGGGTGCCGCTGGTCGGCAGCGCCGTCCAGCCAACACTGTGTGTGCCGTCGCAGCTCGCCGCCGAGGCGGGCATGGCCAGCGCCGCGACGCAGATAATCAGCACCGCAGCGAGAAGCAAAAACCGCTTTTTCATATTCGTCCCTCCTGTGCCGCAGCGATATCCGAAAAACCAGCTTATTCCGATGACTGTTTAGTAAAATTATACCATACATCCCGCCCCCGCGCAACAAAAAAGAGCGCCCGGCGGGCGCTCTTTTATTATAATCTCAGCGCTGCTCTATCGGGACGTAGTCCGAGCGCTGGCCGACGAATTTATACGCCGGGCGGATAATCTTGCCCATGTTTATAAGCTCCTCTATGCGGTGCGCGCTCCAGCCCGCTATGCGCGCCATGGCGAACAGCGGCGTATACAGCTCAAGCGGCAGGCCGAGCATGTGGTAGATGAAGCCGGAGTAGAAGTCGACATTCGCGGAGACGCCCTTGTATATCTTCCGCTCGCCGGAGATGACCTCCGGACCCAGCCGCTCCACCAGCGAGTACAGCTCATACTCCTCGCCGCGCCCCTTCTCAGCCGAGAGGCGCTGCACCATGGAGCGCAGCAGCGTCGCGCGCGGGTCGGACAGCGAATACACGGCGTGGCCCATGCCGTAGATGAGGCCCGCGTTGTCGAAGGCGCGGCGGTCGAGCAGGGCGCGGAGGTAGGCGCGCACCTCGTCCTCGTCGCGCCAGTCGCGCACCTTCTCCTTCATGTCCTCGAACATCTGCACGACCTTGATGTTCGCGCCGCCGTGCCTGGGGCCCTTGAGCGAGGCCAGCGCCGCCGCCATGCACGAGTAGGTGTCGGTGCCCGACGAGGTGACGACGTGCGTCGTGAACGTGGAGTTGTTGCCGCCGCCGTGCTCGGCGTGGAGGATCAGGCAGATATCGAGCACATGCGCCTCCCAGAAGGAGTAGGACGAATCCGCGCGCAGCAGCGTGAGTATGTTCTCCGCCGCCGACAGCTCCGGCCGCGGCGCGTGGATGTAGAGGCTGCTCCCGCTCTTGTAGTTCCAGGCCTGGTAGCCGTAGACGCTCAGCATCGGAAACAGCGAGATAAGCTGCACGCACTGGCGCATCACGTTCGGGAGGCTTATATCGTCGCTCCGGTCGTCGTAGGAAGCGAGGTTTAAGACGCTGCGCGCCAGCGAATTCATGACGTCCCCGCTGGGGGCCTTGAGTATGACGTCGCGCACGAAGTTATTGGGCAGCGAGCGGTAATACGACAGCTGCTTTTTGAAGCTCTCCAGCTCGGCGGTGTTCGGCAGCTTGCCGAGCAGCAGCAGGTAGGCCGCCTCCTCAAATGCGAAGCGCCCCTCCGCGAGGGCGCTGCCGACCAGCTGCTCGACATCTATGCCGCGGTAGTAGAGCTTGCCCTCGCAGGGCAGCTCCCTGCCGTCCACCAGCTTTTTCGCCACAATCTCGGATATCTCCGTCAGTCCGGCGAGGACGCCGTTGCCGTTTAGGTCGCGCAGGCCGCGCTTGACGTCGTACTTCACATAGTCGCCGGAGTCGATGCAGCTGTTCTGCTCTGCGATTTTCGCAAGCGCCTCTATCTCGGGCGTGATGTCGCAGTAGTTCGGGTTACTTGCCATATTACCCCTCTTTTCATCATATTGATGGTATCATATCACATATTTATTTCTATTTTATGAAAATCCGTGTTAAGATTATTTTAATTATAAAATTTTCACAGCTATAAGCGCGTTATTAGAAAAGTTTATTTGACAAAATGCCATAAGGGGCATTACAATCATAAATCATGTATATAGCACTATCTGTCCGGCTTGTCGCACCGAGCCGGACAAATAAAATCGGAGAAGGGATGTGTCATGGAAAAAACCAGGCGGAACCGCTTCCTGCTCCTGTGGTTGTGCGTCTCAGCGGCGCTGCTCGCCGGGAGTCTGGCTCTGCCGGACGCGGGTCACTCCGAGTCCATTGGCGCCGCCATGCGCGACGCCGTTTTGCACGAGACGAACAAAATCAGCCTCTTCGGACTCATGGACGTGAACCCCAGCCTGATCTCGGCCATGTCGGTCACCGCGGTTTTGCTTATAGCCGCGCTGCTGATCCGCGTGCTCGTGATACCGCGCTTCACTTATGTCCCCGGCAGGCTTCAGCTGCTGCTTGAGCAGGCGGTCGGCACCTTCAGGGGCATGGCGAGGGAGAACAGCCCCCGCCGCTGCGGATTTTTGGGCGCATACATATTCGCCGCCGCGGCCTACATCTTCTTCGGCACGCTGTTCGAGCTGTTCGGCTTCCAGGCCGTCACCACCCAGGGACACTCGATGGCGCTGCCCGCCCCGCTCGCCGACATAAACGCCGCCATCATGCTCGGAGTGCTGTCGTACTTCGTCATCGTCTCCGGCGCGATTGCCGGGCACGGCATACGCGGCATAGGCGGCGCGCTAAAGGAGATCTCGCTGCTGCTGTCGCTGAGCCTGCGTCTTTTCGGCGCGCTCCTCAGCGGACTGCTCGTCACCGAGCTTGTCTACTACTACTCCGCGCTCAGCTACGCCCTGCCCGTCGTCGTGGCGGTGCTCTTCACCCTGCTGCACGCGCTCATTCAGAGCTATGTGCTCACCATGCTCACCTCGCTGTTCTACGGCGAGCTGCACGGTGAGGAATGACCGAACTCAACATACGGAGGTAATCGTTCAAATGAAAACGGTAAAACTGCTCTCGCTCGCACTTCTCGTTATCATGCTTGCGGCCCTGCTCGTGACGCCCGCCCTCGCCGCCGTTGAGGACGTCCCCGCCGCCGAATCCGAGGTCCAGACCGCCGAAGAGGACGGCGGCATCGGCCTCAAGGCCGTCGGCGCCGGTATTGCCATCGGCCTCGCCGCAGCGGGCGGCGGACTCGGCATGGGCATAGTCGGCGGCAAGGCGGCCGACGGCATATCCCGCCAGCCCGAGATGGAGGGCAAGATTCGCACCACCATGATGCTGAACCTCGTCTTTATCGAGACCGCCATCATCTACGCCCTCCTCGCCGTCATACTCATCATATTTGTCCTCTAAGGCGGTGGAGAAATGAACATCCCACTCAATATCGACTGGCAGCAGATACTGCTGCACCTCTTCAACTTCTCGCTGCTCGCGGGGGGACTTTACCTGCTGCTCTACCGCCCTGTGAAGCGCTTCATGGACGAGCGCGAGGCGCACTACCGCGCCGCGAAGGACGAGGCCGAGACGCTCACCGCCCAGGCCGAGAAGCTCCGCAGTGAATACGGCGAGAAGCTCGCCGCCGCCGAGGCGGACATCGCCCGGCGCATCAGCGAGGCCGACCTCGAGCTGGAGCAGTACCGCGCCCAGGAGGTCGAAAAGGCCAGGCAGGAGGCCGACAAAATCATCACCCGCGCGCGGGAGAACGCCCTGCGCGAGCGGGCTGAGATCATAGCCGAGGCGAAAAAAGATTTGACCGAGGCCGCCGCTGCCGCCGCCGAGAAGATTGCCCTCGGCGACGCGGGCGACCCGTACGAGCAGTTTTTGAGCCTCGTCGAGAGGGGGAGCGGCGATGAACCCGCAAAATGACAGCCGCGCCATCCTCCGCGCCGCCACGCCGCCCAGCGCCGAGAGCCGCGAGCGGCTGCTCGAATTCCTGCGCCGCAGCTACGGACACGACTTCGAGCTCGACTGGGAGCAGGACGACGCCCTGCGCGGCGGCTTCATACTCCGCGCCGGGGCCGACGTCTACGACTGGAGCGTAAAGGGCCGTCTGCGCCAGTTCCGCGAGAGCCTCGCCGCCATCGACACCGGCGGCGACGTGCTGCCCATGATAAAAAGCGCCATGGCCGACTGGAAGCCCGAGGTGTTC
Source organism: uncultured Oscillospiraceae bacterium (assembly GCA_944385595.1). Lineage (GTDB taxonomy): Bacteria > Bacillota > Clostridia > Oscillospirales > Oscillospiraceae > Heteroscillospira. The sequence continues at coordinate 212 of CALWXY010000206.1, read as the reverse complement.
CCGGAGGAATACGGCCGCGTCGTCACCGTCGGCGACGAGATCGCCACCATATCCGGGCTTGAGAACGCCGCCTACGGCGAGATTCTGATGTTCCCCTCAGGGGTGAAGGGCATGGTGCAGGAGCTGCGCGAAAATGAGCTCGGCTGCATACTCTTTGGCTCCGGCGAGGAGGTCGCCGAGGGCGACAGGGTCCGCCGCAGCGGCAAGACCGC
>CALWXY010000205.1 GCA_944385595.1 uncultured Oscillospiraceae bacterium | reverse complement strand
ACATGTACTTCCAGCGGCTCAGAGATTTGCGCGAGGACAGGGATTTGCGCCAGCGGGATGTCGCGGAGCTGCTCGGCATAAGCCAGACGGTCTACTCGCGCTACGAGCGCGGCTTCCAGAGCATACCGGTGGCCCACCTCATAAAGCTCGCCGATTTCTACGGCACCTCGACCGACTACATTCTCGGGCGGACCGGGGTCATCAAACCGTATCCCAGCCGGAGCGGAAATAAATAGCGATAAAAAAACTGTGCGGCTTCAGCCGCACAGCTTTTTATTTCCCGAATCCGCTACGAACCGCCCCTGTCGGGCACTCGGCGCGGCAGCGTCCGCAGCGTATGCACTCGGCGCTGTTGGGATTTTTCGTGACGTCGACGTCCATAGGGCAGACCCGCGCGCATTTGCCGCAGCCGACGCACTTGTCGCCGTCGACCGACATGCGGTACAGCGAGAAGCGGTTGAACAGCCCGTACAGCGCGCCCAGCGGGCAGAGGTATTTGCAAAACGGTCTGTGTATCAGCACCGACAGCACCAGCACGGCTATGAGTATGCCGAGCTTCCAGTTAAACAGCGCGCCCAGCCCCGCCCTCAGGCTCTCGTTTTTCGCGAGCAGCGGGAGCGCGCCCTCGAGTATGCCCGCCGGGCATATGTACTTGCAGAAGTACGGCGCGCCTATGCCGTATTTGTTCGTGAGGAATACCGGCAGCAGCACGACAAACAGCGCCAGCACGGCGTATTTCAGCCAGCGGAGCGCCCTGTCGGCCTTTTTCGGCACGCGCAGCCGCGGCGCGGGTATGCGGTGCAGCAGATCCTGAACCAGCCCGAACGGGCACAAAAATCCGCAGATGACCCTGCCCAGCACCAGTCCGAACAGCATTATCAGGCCGATGACGTAGAACGAGAAGTCGTGCCTGCGCCCGCCGAGCACGGCCTGCAGCGAGCCTATGGGGCAGGCCCCCAGCGCTCCGGGGCAGGAGTAGCAGTTGAGCACCGGCACGCACACCGCCTTGCTGTTGCCGGTGAATATGCGCCCCTCTGCAAAGCCGGCGGCGTAGCCGTTAAAAAGCGCCGCCGCGAGCACCTGTATCGTGAGCCTTATGCGGCTCTGTCTCTTTCCGCGCTTTTCCATATCAGCCCAGCCCTATGCACTCAAGGCAGACCGCCGCGGCCTTTTGCAGCACCTCCAGGTGCTCGCCGCGCGCGACGCCCAGCGCGATGAAAGCTATTGCGGCTGCAAGCAGCGCCGCCTGCGCGGCGCGGAGCTTCCTCCCGCTCATATCAGCCCACCAGCGCGAGGCGCGCCTCTATGGCCTCGAGATAGGCCGCGGCCACGTCGCCGCGCGGAGCGCCGGTCATGGCCTCGCCCACCGGGGCGCCGCTGCTGTCGAGGAACACTGTTGTGGGAAAGCCCGCGACGTAGTTGAGCAGCGCGCTCTGCACCTCGTCGTTGGCCGCTATGGTCGTGAACTCCGCGCCGCTGTCGGCGAGGATCTCGCGCGCCAGCTCCGGCTCGGTGAGCGCGTCGCCGCAGACGGTGATTATGTTCACGTTCTCCGGCAGCTGCGCGTACAGCTCCTGAAGGTAGGGCATCTCCTCGATGCAGTAGCCGCACCAGGTCGTCCAGATGTTCACCATGGTGATGTCGTAGCCGGCGAAAATCGCCTCCGTGACCTCGTTGCCGTCCATATCCTCGGCGGTGAAGCTCTCAAGCCCGCCGCCGAAGCTGCTGCCGGTGACCGGCGGGAAGAGCATCATGGTCTTCTCCAGCTCGCCGACGCTGCCCGCGAGCGCGGCGAAGCACTCGGCGTCCTCGCCGGTGAGCGTGTCGGGCGTCTCGGTGTTGTAGTCGATGAAATAGCTCCTGCCCAGCGCGGAGCCGACCTCGGTGCGCGAGGCGTAGCCGCTCTCAGGCTCGCCGCTCTCAAGCGCGCTCACGCGCAGGAGCGGCACAAGCTCGCTGTCGAGGCGCTGCGCGGCCTCGGTTATCTCGCCGTCGCTCATGCCGGAGACGTCCAGCGCGCTCGCCCACTCCACGGTCGCCGCGGGGGCGTACATGATGTAGAGGGCGCTGTCGTCCTCGCGCTGGTTTATGCGCTCGGTCGGCACCTCGTACCAGGCCTCCGGCACTATGAAGGCCATGCCCAGCGCCTCGCTGCCGAAGAGGCTCGCGTCCGCGAGGGACTGCTCCTCCCCCGCCGTGTTGACCATGGCGTCGGGGCTGAATGCCTTGTTCGAGCTGATTGTGCTCTCCTGCGTCTCGCCGCCGGAGCAGGCGGCCAGCGTCAAAAGTGCCGCCGCCATGGCGGCTGCAATGATTTTTTTCATACCAAACTCCTTTCAGAATTTGTGCCTATTATACACGCAGCGGCAGCGGCGCGCAAGCTGATTTCTCTTCTTAAAAATCTTAATATTATGTAAACTCAACTGCGTGTAAAAAACCTGTTGCAATGGGGCGAAAGCTGTTGTATACTTTTCTCATGCACTGTATAAATATTTGCGCCATATTCGCGGAAAAATCCGCGGTGGCCGCGAAAAAGGGGGAACCTTCGGCTTTATCGCGGCCATATATTTAGGGAGGGAATGTATATGGACAGCAATCTGCGACTGGTGATAGCTGATGCCGACAGCAATTACCGTGCAATGTTATGTGAAGCGGCCCGCGAGGCCGGGGGCATCTCCGTCGTCGGGGAGGCCGGCAGCGGGGCCGAGGTTCTGCGCCTGCTGGAGCGGCAGAGCGCCGATGTGCTCCTGCTCGACCTCATCCTGCCGGACGGCGACGGCATCTACGTCATGGACAGGCTCCGCAAATCCGGCTCCAAAATCCGCATCGTCGTCAACTCCGGCTTCTTCTCCTCGCTGACCTGGCATGAGTGCAACCAGTTTCAAGTCAGCACTTTTGTGATGAAGCCGAACGACCCGGAGCTGCTGTTCGGGCGGATCGTCGCCGCCTATCAGCACGAGTGCGGCGCCATACCGGAGCCTCAGGCCGACCACAGCGATCTCAGGCTGGTCACCGATATACTCGTGGGCATCCAGTTCCCCGCGCGCTACAGCGGCTACGACTATCTGCGCGAGACGCTGATGGTATACATGTCCGGGAACGATATCCGGCGCTGCCTCTCGACGGTGGTTTTCCCCGAAATAGGCGCGAAATACGGCACCCGCCGGCAAAACATCGAGCGCGACATCCGCACCGCCATTGGCGCCTACTGGAAAAACGGCGGCGCCCTGGCGCTCTACAATTACCTCGGCGTGCGCCTGACCAAAAGGCCCACGGTCAACGAATTCATCCACATACTCATCGAACATCTCGGCCGCGGCGATAACCGCAGGCTGGGCTGACTGAGCATATAAACTCCACAGCCGGGGACTCCCTGCAGTCCCCGGCTTAAACTATTTTAAAAACATCCGCGCGCAAAAAACTGCCGGCCCCGGAAGGGGTCGGCAGTTTGAATAACAGTTTAGCGCTTGCTGAACTGCGGAGCGCGACGGGCGGAGCGCCTTCGGCACTCCGTGCGCCTATGTCCCCACGCCCTCGCCGCTGCGCGGCAACCGGGCGGGGATGACAAAAGGCCGCCCGCGCGCGCAAAAAACTGCCGGCCCCGGAAGGGGTCGGCAGTTTGAATAACAGTTTAGCGCTTGCTGAACTGGGGAGCGCGGCGGGCGGCCTTGAGGCCGTACTGCGCGAGTTTTCGAGCCGATTTTCCTTGATATTCCGGGCTTTTCCGGCTCTTTAGCTCTCGGTTATCCTATGTGGTAACCACAAAAAACAGGGGGGTTCATTGAGCCGGAGCCTGATGAAAAGCAC
>CALWXY010000204.1 GCA_944385595.1 uncultured Oscillospiraceae bacterium | reverse complement strand
GGGAAGCTTCAACTCAAATCGGTCCTTTCAAATGCGCGCGATAATCGCGCCTTTCCATTTATTATAAACCCGCCAAAAGATGCCTGCAAGTATACTTTTAAAAGGAAAGAGTTGTCATTTGGAGATTATTCGTGTAAAATGGTGGCAAGGCGATTAAGTCGGCTGATTGTCAAAACGGTATACAATTCAGGCCGCTCGAACTGTGTTAAATTCATGTCTTTTATGAAAATCGCAGCGTTTTCAACTTTTCCGGCGACTCGACTCTGCTTATTACCAAAGCGGTCGCGGATTTCATACCCGCCCTGATACTGATGCTGCCGATATCCTGGCTCTGGAGCACATATGTCGGCTGACACATAAACAAAAAGGCGCTCACATCGTGAGCGCCTTTTTGCTTGCCGAAACTTCAGAAACGGCGGGAGGAGAGACCCGCGTTATCGAAAGTTACCCGATAGGGGGGTCGGGCTGAACGGGGTGGACTTAGGAGTAGTAGGCGAGGCCGAGGTCCTCAATGAGGGTCTTGTAGAAGCCGTTGGCGTCCGCGAAATACTGAGTGAAGGTCGCGGCATCCTGATACATGACGGGCTGCGCCATCTTGGCCATGGTCTCCTGGAAGTCGGCGTCGTTGCAAATCTGCTCAAAGAGATCCTCGTAGTAGGCGATAATCTCCTCGGGGGTGCCGGGGGGGACCGCAACGCCCTTGATGGAGCCGTAGGCGGCGAAATCTATGCCCTGCTCCTTGAGGGTGGGGACGTCGGGGAAGGTCGGATCACGCTCCTCAGTGGCGACGCCTATGAGCTTGAGCTGTCCGGACTGGACATAGGAGAGGACGTCGGACGGATGGCCGCCGCCAATCATGAAGGAGCCGCTGAGCAGGTCGGTGATGGAGCCGGCGGTGCCGTCGTGCGGGACTATGTTCATGTTGATGCCGGTGTAGTGGGCGAGAGCCTTGAAGGTCAGGTCGACGGTGCCGTTGGCGGTGGAGACGGAGGCGGTGACGGGGGTGTCGGGGTTAGCCGCGGCCCACTCGACGACGTCCGCCATGGAGTTGAACTCGGAGTCGGCGGGAACGGCGACCATGACGACATGCTCGGAGAGACGGCAGACGGGGGTCAGCATGGTGAAGGGGTCATAGTCGAGCTTCTGGAGATAGGGCATGGACATATCGCAGCCGGAGCCGTAGGCGAGGCAGAGGGTGTAGCCGTCAGGGTCGGAAGCGGAGACCTGCATGGAGCCGGTGACACCGCCGCCGCCGGGGACGTTGGTGACGACGAGGGGCTGGTCGCAGTACTTGCTCCAGACGGACTCAACGGCGCGGCCGAGCAGATCGGAGGAACCGCCGGCGCTGTAGGGGATGATGAGGTCGACGGACTGCTCGGGAGCCCACGCCTCCGGAGCCTCGCTTTCCGGAGCTTCGCTCTCGGGGGCCTGGCTCTCCGGCGCGGTCGACTCGGGCGCAGCCGTCTCCTCTGTGCCGCCGCAGGCGGCGAGGGCGAACAGCATCAGCATTGCGAGCACAAGGGACAGAATTCGTTTTTTCATGTTTTTACCTCCTTAGAATTATATTTCATCTGCTGTGCAGCGGATAAAATATTCGATTTACGACTTTGCCGCGGCCTTTTTGCGGCTTTTGCGAATCATGGAGACTATGTTGCCGATGAGGACTACGACGAATATGAAGAGAATCGCCGCCGAGATGGGGCGGGTGACGAAAATCGAGAAGCTGCCGCCGGAGAGCATCAGCGCCTGACGCATGTTGCTCTCGAGCAGGGACGAGAGTATGAAGGCCATGAGCAGCGGGCCGGGGTCGAAGCCGAGCTTGCGGAAGAAGTAGCCTATGATTCCGAAGACGAAGAAGCAGTTTACGCCGAACATGCTGTTCTCAAGACTGTAGGAGCCTATGGTGGTGACTATGACTATCATGGGGCCGAGGATGCCGAACGGCACCTTGAGCAGCTTGACCCAGAGGCTCACAAGCGGGAGGTTCAGTATGACCAGTATGATGTTGCCGACATACATGGAGGCGACGACGCCCCAGAATACGTCCGGGTGCTGGCTGAGGAGCAGCGGGCCGGGCGTGACACCCTGGATGAGAAGCGCGGCGTAGATCATTGCGATGGAGGCGTTGCAGGGGATGCCGAGAGTGAGCAGGGGGATGAACGAGGAACTGGACGCGGCGTTGTTGGCCGACTCCGGGCCGGCGACGCCCGCGACTGCTCCGTGGCCGAATTCATCCGGATTTTTTGAGAGTTTTCTCTCGACGGAGTAGGAGACGAGCGAGGAAATGACGGCGCCGCCACCGGGGATGACTCCGGCGAAAAAGCCTATCACGGAGCCTCTGGCGATAGCGCCGCGGGCTTCGCGCCACTCCTGCCTGTTCGGCCATAGCTTGCCGATTTTGGCGACGGTCTCGGAATTGACGGCCTCCTCGAGCGTGAGGAGAATTTCACTGAGGCCGAACATGCCCATGGCGATGGTGACGAAGTCAAAGCCGTTCATCAGGTCGAGAGAGCCGTATGTAAAGCGGAACATTCCCGTCATGGGGTCGACGCCTACCTGCGCGAGTAGTATGCCGGTGAACAGCATGATCAGTCCGCGCAGCGGGGAGGAGCCGGCGAGAAATACGGCGAGCAGCAGGCCGAGCAGAATCAGCGAGAAGTACTCGGGCGAGGAGAATTTGATGGCGAACCCGGCAATCGGAGGTCCGAAGAAGGACAGACCGATGACGCCGACGGTTCCCGCGATAAACGAGCCTATGGCGGCGATGGCGAGTGCGGCGCCGCCGCGCCCCTTTTTGGCCATCTCATTGCCGTCTATGGCGGTGACGACCGAGGCGGCCTCGCCGGGGAGCTTCAGAAGAATCGAGGTTGTGGAGCCGCCGTACATGGAGCCGTAGAATATGCCGGCGAGGAATATAAGCGAAGTGGCCGGCGATTCCATGGCGTACATGGCGGGCAGGAGCAGGGAAATTGTGGCCGCGGGGCCGAGGCCGGGCAGTATGCCGACCGCGGTGCCGAGGAAGCAGCCGATGAAGCCGTATAGCAGATTCGTGCCGGAGAGCGCGACCTGGAAGCCCTGGACGAGTCCGGCGAAAGTTTCCATCATACCGTTTGACCTCCTTACCAGGGCAGAATGCCGTTGGGCAGCGGCACACGCAGAAGTTTTTCAAACAGAACCCACATACTGGCGGATCCGGCTATGGTTACGATGGCGATGCGCAGCGGCCTGTCGTGCTCGACAATCACGCCCCAGGCTATGAGAAAAGCCGCGGTCGAGAGTATGAAGCCGAGGCGCGGGATGAGCACTATGTAGGCGAAGATGACCGCAATGGCGAGAGCGGGCTTTTTCCATTCGCCCTTGCCCCAGAGCGGACAGTCCTCCGTGCCTTTGATGAACGACAGAGCCACCAGTACCGTGGACAGAATGAGAATACCGGAGCCGCAGATCAGGGTGAAGAACCCCGAGCCCGGCGAATGTACGCTGCCGATGTCGAGCTCGAATATCGCGTAGTAGACGACATACGCGCCCAGCAGCATAAACAGGACACCGGCATTTCTCTGCTGCTTTGTAATCAATGCATTCACTCTCTTTCTTTGAAATTTACAGGATATGCGCGAATTTCAGATTGTCCCCTCTTTCCTAGTTGATATGCTGCGCGCTCAGCGCAGTTTTTTCATTTTAATACCCCGCCGTGCGTTATCCTCGATGAGGCGGTTCAGGGCGTCTATGTTGCCGTCGTTTATGCCGACGATGACCGGTATGAATGAGAGATGGTTGGAGATGCAGAATATGTAGTACCAGTCTGTGCTGTACTGCCCCACGAGTCGGGAGCGCTGAAAGCGGAGGCTGCTGTTTTCGCTGTCTATATTTATCTCGGTGTCCGATATGATGTAGCTCTGCTTTTTGCCTATGGAGTTTTTGAGAAGCTCCTCGGCGGCGGGGAGGCTTTTTTTCGTCGAGAACAGGACGCAGCCGCCGAACAGAAAGCACAGCAGAGATATGGACATATAAATCAGCGAGCGGGAGGATGGGGTGAATATGTGCTGTGCCAGCATAAGCAGCATCAGCGCAGCCGAGACGCCGAGAAATATATAGAGCGGCCTGGTCGGGAAGAGGCGCTTCAGCAGCTTGCTGTATGCCCGCATATTGGCCTCGCTCGGCGTGTACTCAAAATATATCGGCATAGGATAATTCTCCTTAAAGAGTTGTATTGCGTTTGTGTCGCTTATTTTACCATCTCTGATAGCCCGCGTCAAGTGAAGTTTGCAGAAAGGGTTCCTGTCACGGTCTTTACGCCTTGAAATATCTTAAAAAGATAATATTTCCTATTTACTTATCTGATTAAGAGATATATACTATATACAAAGGCGAATTGCGCCTGTGGAGGTGCAGCGTGGAGAGGACTATACTTCACTCGGATATAAACTGCTGTTACGCGAATATAGAGAGGCTGTACCACCCGGAGCTGGCGGACAGGGCGGTGGCCGTGGCGGGCAGCGAGGAGGAGCGGCACGGGATAATCCTCGCGAAAGACGAGACCTGCAAGCGCCGCGGCGTCAAGACCGGCATGGCCATCTGGCAGGCGCGCAGGCTCTGCCCGGACATGGTGATACTCCCGCCGCGCATGGAGCTGTACGCCGATTTCTCGCGCAAGGTGCGGCGCATCTACTCCGACTACACGGACATATGCGAGAGCTTCGGCCTCGACGAGAGCTGGCTCGACCTCACCGGCTGCGTGAGGGACGGCGCCGCCGCGGCGGAGGAGATACGCGGCAGGATAAAGAGCGAGCTGGGCGTCACGGTGAGCATAGGCGTCTCGTGGAACAAGGTGTTCGCGAAGCTCGGCTCAGATTACAAAAAGCCGGACGCCGTGACCGTCATAAGCCGCGACACATACAGGGACATAGTCTGGCCGCTCCCGGCGGGCGAGCTGCTGTACGTCGGGCGCAGCACATCGAGCTATCTCAGCTCCATAGGCGTGTGCACCATAGGCGCGCTCGCGCGCAGCGACCCGGAGCTGCTGCGGCGCAGGCTGGGCAAGGCGGGGGACATGCTGCACTCCTTTGCCAACGGCGGCGACTGCTCGCCGGTTCGGCGCGAGAGCGCCATGCCGCCGGTGAAATCCATAGGCAACGGCACCACCTCGCCGCGCGACATGGAGACGCCGCGCGACGTATGGGTGACGCTCTCGGCTTTGAGCGAGAGCGTCGGCATGAGGCTGCGAGAGCAGAGGCTGATGGGCAGGGTGGTGGAGCTGTCGGTACGCACCCCGCAGCTGGAGTGGAGCACCCACCAGATAAAGCTCCACCAGCCGACGGACATAACCCGCGAGATATTGGAGACGGCGTTTGAGCTGTTTCTCAGCGCGGGCTCGCCGCTGCCGCTGCGGAGTATAGCCGTGCGCTGCTCGCAGCTCGTGAGCTGCGACATGCCGCAGCAGCTGGACATTTTCTCCGACGCCGCCGAGCGTGACCGCCGCCGCAGGCTCGACGCCGCCATGGACGCCATAAGGCACAAATACGGCTACGCCAGCGTGAAGCGCGGCACGCTTGAGGAGGATCCGGCGCTCGGCTCGATAAACGCCAGGGAGGAGCACACGGTGCACCCCGCGGCCTTCCTCAACGGCTACGGCATGGACGAGGCCGCAAACGGAAAAAAGAGGCTCCGAAGCTGAGATTGTCGGAAAAGGCGAGCCTTTTCCGACAAAAAAGACAGCGCTCCGCTTCGCGCAGATTCAGCCGCCCATGGCGACTGAATCCACGCGCGCTCCGCGAGAAGAGTTTTTCCGCCGTACATGCCGCCGGAAAAACGATTTAATTTTATTTGCGCCTGCGAGCGCAAACTCTGCGAGGCTAAAAAAAGAGGCTCCGGAGCTTCAGCTCCGGAGCCTCTATATGTACTCAGACGAATATGAAATATTTTATAAGCAGCAGGAGCACCACGCCCGGCACTCCAAGTACGCCGGCGACTATGGCGTTCAGCCAGTTGACGCCGAGCGACAGCTCGAAAAAGCTGCCCAAGACATTGAAAATGAACAGGAACACGAAGCCGCACAGGGCGTTCATCAGCAGCTTCAAAGCGAGGCCGAGGGGCTTTTTGAGCAGCTTGAATGTCAGCGACAAAAGCCCCAGCCCCAGCCCTACGATAAAAATTACGAACAGGACTATCATGGGAATAACTGCCTTTCATAGAAAATATGACCTGGCCCCCTTTATGACGTGGTCGTACTTTGCCCGCAGGGCGTTAATCTCGTAGATGCACGCCTCGGTGAGGGCGGGGTCGGTCGTGGAGTTGAAGATCTGCCAGGCGTTGTTGAGATTCTGGCGAATCTCGCCGAGCTCGGTGTTCACTCGTTTGAGTTCGGCCTTGCGCGCTTTTGCCTCACGCCGCTTTTGGAACATATCAATCTCTCCGTTCAACAAATAATATTGGCCTCGGGCCGCTATTATTCTGCGCAGAACTGGGAGAAATTAATCGCCCGCCGCGGTGAATTATAAAATCCCGCCCGGCCATAATAGCTTCGGACAGCCCGGATGGCTCCGAGAGAGATAAAAAGAGCGAAAAGCGCGGCATATTGTTATATGTTAGCGCCTGAACACGGTCCTGTCAAGTGCGGGGCGGCAGAGCCTCGCGCGGCGAGGGGGCTTTTGCCCCCTCGCTTTTTTGTTTGCAATAAACGAAAGCTTGGAGTATAATTGTAAAATAAGGAAAATAATGTTCGGGAGAGCATGGCAAAATGACAAAACGCAAAACGCCGCAGTACGGCAACGAAAGTATAACCCAGCTCAAGGGCGCGGACAGGGTCCGAAAGCGCCCGGGCGTCATCTTCGGCTCCGACGGCTTGGACGGCTGCGAACACGCGGTGTTCGAGATCATGTCCAACGCCATCGACGAGGCGCGCGAGGGACACGGCGACCTCATCACCGTCACCAGCTTCGCCGATAAGTCGATACAGGTCGAGGATTTCGGACGCGGCTGCCCCGTCGACTGGAACCAGGCCGAGGGGCGCTACAACTGGGAGCTTGTGTTCTGCGAGATGTACGCCGGCGGCAAGTATAAAAACGACGACGGCGGCGACTACGAGTTCTCGCTCGGCCTCAACGGCCTCGGCTCCTGCGCGACGCAGTACGCCTCCGAGTACATGGACGTGACCGTCTGGCGCGACGGCTATAAATACAGCCTCCACTTCGAAAAGGGCGAGAATATAGGCGGCCTCAAAAAAGAGGAAGCCGACAGGAAAAAGACAGGCACCACCATCCGCTGGAAGCCCGATTTGGAGGTCTTCACCGATATAAACATCCCCGAGGAGTATTTCCTCGACACCATGCGCCGTCAGGCCGTGGTGAACGCGGGCGTGACCTTCCGCTTCCGCTGCCAGAAAAACGGCAAGTTCGAGACGACCGATATATGCTATAAAAACGGCATCCTCGACTACGTCGCGGAGCTCGCGGGGGAGGAGAGCCTCACCCAGCCGGTGTTCATCGAGTCCGAGCGCCGCGGCCGCGACAGGGCGGACAAGCCGGAGTACAAGGTGCGCATGTCGGCGGCATTCTGTTTTTCGAATAAAACCGCCGTCATCGAGTACTACCACAACTCGTCCTGGCTCGAGCACGGCGGCGCACCGGAGCGGGCTGCGCGCAGCGCCTTTGTCTCCGCCGTCGACGCCCAGATTAAAAAGGTGAATAAATACCAGAAAAACGAGAGCAGAATAAGCTGGCAGGACATTGCCGACTGCCTCGTGCTGGTCACCAACTGCTTCTCCACACGCACATCCTATGAGAACCAGACCAAAAAAGCCATAACCAACAAGTTCATCCAGGAGGCCATGACGGAGTTTTTCCGCAGCCAGCTGGAGATATACTTCATAGAGCACAAGGCCGAGGCCGACAGGGTCGTCGACCAGATTCTGATAAACAAGCGCAGCCGCGAGCAGGCCGAAAAGGCGAGGCTGAATATCAAGAAAAAGCTCTCCGGCAGCCTCGACATCTCCAACAGAGTGCAGAAGTTCGTCGACTGCCGCTCGCGCGACGCCGGAAAGCGAGAGATATATATAGTGGAGGGCGACTCCGCCCTCGGCGCCTGCAAGCTCAGCCGCGACGCGGAGTTTCAGGGCATAATGCCGGTGCGCGGCAAAATACTCAACTGCCTGAAGGCCGACTACGGCAAGATATTCAACAGCGACGTCATAACCGACCTCATAAAAGTCCTCGGCTGCGGCGTCGAGGTCTCCGGCAAAAAGGCCAAGTCCCTCACAGAGTTCGACCTCTCCGCCCTGCGCTGGAACAAAATCATCATCTGCACTGACGCCGACGTCGACGGCTTCCAGATCCGCACGCTCATACTCACCATGCTGTACCGGCTGACGCCGACGCTCATACGCGACGGCTACGTCTATATAGCCGAGTCGCCGCTATATGAGATAAACTGCGGCGACAAGACGTGGTTTGCCTACTCCGAGCGCGAGAAGGCCGACATACTCAAGCAGCTCGAGGGCAAAAAGGTCAAGGTCGACCGCTCGAAGGGCCTCGGCGAGAACGACCCGGAGATGATGTGGCTCACCACCATGAACCCCGAGACACGGCGGCTCATAAAGGTCATGCCGGAGGACGTCGAGCTCACCGCGCAGGTCTTCGACCTGCTGCTGGGCGACGACCTCGCCGGGCGCAAAAACCACATAGCGGAGAACGGCTACAAATACCTCGACCTCGCAGACATATCCTGACATTGTGAGTGATTGAAATGAATATTTTTGATATACTCGGCCCCATAATGGTCGGCCCGTCGAGCTCGCACACCGCCGGAGCCGTCCGCATGGGCGGCATGGCGAGGGCGCTGCTCGGCGGCAGGCCGGTAAAGGCCGAGGTGCTGCTGCACGGCTCATTCGCCTCCACCGGCGACGGGCACGGCACACATCAGGCCATAATTGCCGGCGTGCTCGGCCTCAGACCGGACGACTCCCGCGTGCCGCACAGCTTCGAGCTGGCAAAGGAGCGCGGCTTGGAATTCAGCTTCGGCTGCTGCGAGCTGCGCGGAGTGCACCCGAACAGCGCCCTGATTAAGCTCACGGGCGAGGATGGCCGCACCATCGAGGTCGGCGCCTCGTCGCCGGGCGGCGGCAGAATAAAGGTGTTTTCTGTCGACGGCCTCTCCACCGAGTTCTCCGGCGAGCTGCCGACGCTTGTTGTCCACAACACGGATAAGCCCGGCTGCGTCAGTCAGGTCA
>CALWXY010000203.1 GCA_944385595.1 uncultured Oscillospiraceae bacterium | reverse complement strand
AGGCCAAGGATATGACCGGTCAGCTGGTCACCGTTGCCTCCAACGGCAAGGGCAAACTCGGCCTCAGCCTTCTCAGCGGCAGCAGCGCAAGCGGCGACCTCGACCTTGAGAAGGATAAGGTCGGCAGCGTGACACTCAGCGGATCGCTCAAGTTGTTCGAAAAGGTCGGTAACAGTAAGATGCGCCAGATTAGCCGCGACGATATTATTAACGGTTATGTGCCAGCCTCGAAGATTGAGTATGTGCACAAGGACTACGCCGGCAGAGCGGACATAATCGTCCTCAACGACGCCACCGGCGATATGTACACCTATGGAATCTTTACCGTTGGTGAGGATAAAAAACAGGTGGGCGAAATGGTCGCAGTGAACCGAACAGTAACAGTTGAGAATGGCAATAATACAAGCGTTGGTCCGCTGATCTGCGGCACGAGCGTGACAGACGGCGGCTTCGGCGGCATAGTCGCCTCTGCCGACGGCGAGCGCGCCGCGGGCGTCATGGAGCTGGAGTCGGTGAGCGGCATCGGCCGCGGCGACTTCACCAGCGGAAGCACCGTCACCGTCAAGACCGGCAAGGGCGTCTTCGTTGTCTCCGACGAGGTCGTCTGCTACAACGCCAAGACGAAGACCTGGTTCTCCTCGCTGGAGCAGGCGAGAGCCTTCTCGGACAACCTGACCCTGTACTACGACAGATCCCCCGAGGACGGCGGACAGATTCGCATAGTTGTGGCGAAATAGACAAAACAAAGAGCACAGGCCTTGCAAGGCCTGTGCTCTTTTTGAGGCTTTTTTTGAGACTTGGACTTTACTCTCAGATAAAAATTTGATAGAATATAACGAATAACTTTGCAACTTATTAAAAAGGGGACGATACAAGTTGAAAAGAGACGATATCGACAAGATCCTTATAATAGGCTCAGGCCCTATTATCATAGGCCAGGCCTGTGAGTTCGACTATTCCGGCACCCAGGCCTGCAAGGCGCTGCGCAAGCTGGGATACAAGATCGTGCTTGTCAATTCCAACCCCGCCACGATAATGACCGACCCTGAAACTGCGGACGTCACCTATATCGAGCCGCTCAACCTCACGAGGCTGACCCAGATTATCGAGAAAGAGCGCCCGGACGCCCTGCTGCCCAACCTCGGCGGCCAGTCCGGCCTCAACCTCTGCTCCGAGCTGGCGAATGCCGGCGTGCTCGACAAATACGGCGTCAAGGTCATCGGCGTCCAGGTCGACGCAATCGAGCGCGGCGAGGACAGAATAGAGTTCAAAAAGACCATGGAGAGCCTCGGCATAGAGATGGCCCGCAGCGAGGTCGCTTACTCCGTCGACGAGGCAGTCGCCATCGCCGACAAGCTGGGCTACCCGGTTGTCCTGCGTCCGGCGTACACCATGGGCGGCGCCGGCGGCGGCCTTGTCTACAACGTCGAGGAGCTCAAAACCGTCTGCGCCCGCGGCCTGCAGGCCAGCCTTGTCGGCCAGGTTCTGGTCGAGGAGTCCATCCTCGGCTGGGAGGAGCTCGAGCTCGAGGTCGTCCGCGACGCCAAGAACAACATGATCACCGTCTGCTTCATCGAGAATATAGACCCGCTGGGCGTCCACACCGGCGACAGCTTCTGCTCCGCGCCGATGCTCACCATCTCCGAGGAGACCCAGAAGCGCCTCCAGGAGCAGGCCTATAAAATCGTCGAGGCCATTCAGGTCATCGGCGGCACCAACGTCCAGTTCGCGCACGACCCCGTGACCGACCGTATAATCGTCATCGAGATCAACCCGCGCACCTCGCGCTCCTCGGCTCTGGCCAGTAAGGCCACCGGCTTCCCGATAGCGCTGGTCTCCGCCATGCTCGCCTGCGGCCTCACGCTTGACGAGATTCCCTGCGGCAAGTGCGGCACTCTCGACAAATACGTCCCGAGCGGCGACTATATCGTCATCAAGTTCGCCCGCTGGGCCTTTGAGAAGTTCAAGGGCGCGGAGGACAAGCTCGGCACCCAGATGCGCGCCGTCGGCGAGGTCATGAGCATAGGCAAGACCTTCAAGGAGGCCTTCCAGAAGGCCATCCGAAGCCTTGAGATAGGCCGCAGCGGCCTCGGCGGCGCCAAGGACTTCGCCGAGAAGAGCAAGGAAGAGCTGCTCAACATGCTCCACACCCCGTCCAGCGAGCGCTACTTCATCATCTACGAGGCGCTGCGCAAGGGCGCGACGGTCGACGAGATATTCGAGCTCACCAAGGTCAAGCACTACTTCCTCAACCAGATGAAAGAGCTGGTCGAGGAGGAGGAGCAGCTCAAGGCCATGGCCGGCAGCGTGCCGGGCGAGGCGGCGCTGCGTCAGGCCAAGCTCGACGGCTTCTCCGATAAATACCTCGCCAAAATCCTCGGCGTCAGCGAGGACGACGTCCGCAATACCCGTACCGGCTACGGCATAGTCGAGGGCTGGGAGGGCGTGCACGTCAGCGCCACTCAGGACTCCGCCTACTACTACTCCAGCTACCACATCAAGGATAAGAGCCCTGTGAATACCGACAGGCCGAAGGTAATGATCCTCGGCGGCGGCCCCAACCGCATAGGCCAGGGCATAGAGTTCGACTACTGCTGCGTCCACGCGGCTCTGGCGCTCAAGAAGCTTGGCTTCGAGACCATCATCGTCAACTGCAACCCCGAGACCGTCTCCACCGACTACGACACCTCCGACAAGCTGTACTTCGAGCCGCTCACGCTTGAGGACGTGCTCGCCATCCACGAGAAGGAGAAGCCGCTCGGCGTCATCGCACAGTTTGGCGGCCAGACCCCGCTCAACCTCGCGGACGATTTGAAGAAAAACGGCGTCAACATCCTCGGCACCACGCCCGAGACCATCGACATGGCCGAGGACCGCGACCTCTTCCGCGCAATGATGGATAAGCTCGGCATACCCATGCCCGAGTCCGGCATGGCCGTCACCGTCGACGACGCTCTCGCTATCGCCGAGAAGATAGGCTACCCCGTCATGGTTCGCCCGTCCTTCGTCCTCGGCGGACGCGGCATGGAGGTCGTGTACGACGCCGAGTCCCTCACCTACTACATGCAGGCCGCTGTCGGCGTCACACCCGACAGGCCCATACTGATAGACCGTTTCCTGCATCACGCCACCGAGTGCGAGGCCGACGCCATAAGCGACGGCGAGCACGTCTTCGTCCCGGCTGTCATGGAGCACATAGAGCTTGCGGGTATCCACTCCGGCGACTCCGCCTGCATACTGCCGTCCATGAACCTCACGGCCGAGCAGGTCGCCACCATCAGGGACTACACGCAGCGCATAGCCCGTGAGATGCACGTCGTGGGACTTATGAACATGCAGTACGCCATAGAGGACGGCAAGGTCTTCGTCATCGAGGCCAACCCCCGCGCCTCCCGCACCGTGCCGCTGGTCAGCAAGGTCTGCGACATCAACATGGTCCGCATAGCCACCGACATCATGACCTCCCACATCACCGGACGTCCGTCCCCGGTGCCTGAGCTGCATGAGCGCAAGCTCAGCCACTACGGCGTCAAGGAGGCCGTGTTCCCGTTCAACATGTTCCAGGAGGTCGACCCCGTCCTCGGCCCCGAGATGCGCTCCACCGGCGAGGTGCTCGGCATAGCTGAGAACTTCGGCGAGGCCTTCTACAAGGCCCAGGAGGCCACCAAGAC
>CALWXY010000202.1 GCA_944385595.1 uncultured Oscillospiraceae bacterium | reverse complement strand
AACCTCGACCAGAGCGTGACCAGAGCGCAGTTCACGAAAATGGCCGTGGCCGCCTCAGGCGGCTCGGCTGAGAGCGGCGGCAGCGGCTTTGCCGACGTGCCGGATTCGCATTGGGCCAGCGGCTACGTCGCCGCGGCCTCCGAGGCAAAGCTGCTCAACGGCTACCCCGACGGCAGCTTCCGCCCGGACGGGACGGTCACAATGGCCGAGGCGGCGACAGTCATGCTCAAGCTGCTCGGCTATGCGGACTCCGACTTCGGCTCCGACTGGTCGAAGGGCGTCATGGCGCTGGCCTCGCTCAGCGGCCTCACCGCCGGAGTCAGCGCAAAGGCGGACGACGGCCTGACCAGAAGGCAGTGCGCGCAGCTGGTCTACAACACCCTGCTCGCCAATACGCGCGAGGGGCGCAGCTACGCCGCCGCGCTCGGCCTGCCGCTCGACAGCGGCGGCAATATCGACACGGCAGAGCTGGTCAAATCCGTCACCGAGGGGCCTGTAGTCGTGCAGGGCGCCTCCTGGGCCGACGGCCTGGGCTTCGAGCCGCTTTACGTCTATGTGAACGGCGAAAAGGCGCAAAAGAGCGACGTGCGCAGCTACGACGTCGTCTACTACTCGCGCAATATGCTCACGGTCTGGGCGGTGCGCAGCAGCGTCACCGGCACGCTTGAGAGCGTCGCGCCGAACGCCGCAAGCCCCTCGTCCGTCACCGTGGACGGCGCGAGCTATGAGCTGGGCACAGCCTCGGCGAGCCTCGCCGTCTCGCAGCTCGGCAGCTTCTCCGTGGGCGACAGCGTCGCCCTCCTGCTCGGCAGCGACGGCAAGGTCGCGGCCGTGGTCGCGGGCGAGACGATCAATTCCGGCTTCCTCGGCGTCGTCACCGCCGCCGGGACGGAGACATACGAGAGCCCCACCGGCGACAGATATGTGAGGGGCTACATCACCATCACCGCCACCGACGGCATAAGCCGCAAGTTCGCGCTCGCCTCCGCGCCGGAGTTCTCGCGCGGCGATATAGTCAGCGTGAGCGAGAGCGGCGACGCCGCCACCGTCACCGCCGCCGAAAAGAGCGCGCTGTCCGGCACCTTCAGCGCCGACGGCTCCGCCCTCGGAGGCGCGCGCCTCGCGGCGAACGCCGAGATACTCGACGTCTACGGCTCCGCCGCCTGCACGCTGACGGCGCGCAGACTCGCGAACGTGGCCGTCAAATCCGGCGACGCGCTCGCCGCCGAGTATAACTCCGCGGGCGAGATCAGCCGCCTCGTGCTGAACGACGTGAGCGGCGACGCCCACAGCTACGGCCTGCTCACCGAGAAAAACGCCGTCCCCTCAGAGGACGGCACGCGGGTCTATTACAGCTATATCAGCGGCGGCGTGAGCGTCATCTACCCCAGCGACAGCGACATCGGCGGCTCCGCCGGCGGCGTCCGCATAGACGGCTCGGTCTCCGCGCCGACGGGCATGACCGCTCTGAAAAGCGGCGTCATCACGAGCTTCGGCGCCTCCTCCGCCGTCATAGACGGAGTGAGCTTCAGCTTCACCTCGGCGCTGCAGATTTACAGAGTTACCGAAAACGGCTACGCCGCCGAGCAGCTCGCAAATATCAACACGCAGACCGAGCGCCTCGTCGGCTGGTACGACGATTTGCCGCAAAACGGCGGCGCGCTGCGCATAGTGGTCGTCGGCTAACACAAAAGCTGAGATTGTCGATAAACCCGCCTTCAATTATAGTATGCGGCGGGGGAGATCGAGGGGGCGAGGCCCGTCTCAAATTGGATAAGCCGCTTCGCTCAAAAAGACTGATGAATCAGGCTTTTTGAGCGAAGCGGCATTTTCGCTTAAACATGATTTTTCCAGATCAGCGGCAGGATCCAGTCCTCAAACTCGCGCGAGGGCGAGCCCGCCCAGAGCGTCAGCGGAATGGAGAGCTCGCGGCCTCCGTCGCCGTGCGCCTGGATCTCCGGCTTGTCGAAGCGGCGCAGATACTCCGGGACGGCGACCCAGACCATCTCGTCCACCTCGTCGCCGGGGCGAAACTCCGGCTCCGGCTCAAGCAGGAGGAAGACCCTGCCAATCTCGCGGTCGAGATGCTCGTAGAAATAGTCCGCCTTGCGGACGCTGCCCGCGAATATCAGCCGCTCCGGCGTGAGAAGCAGCCCCGTCTCCTCGCGCGTCTCGCGTATGGCGGCGTCGAGCGGGGCCTCGCCTGCGGCTATGTGCCCGCCGACGGCTATGTCGTAGTAGCCGGGGAAGGTCTCCTTGCTCGCGGCGCGGCGCTGGAAGAAAACGCGCCCCTCGCCGCGCGGGTCGACTATCCAGCAGTGGACGACGTCGTGCAGCAGCCCCAGCCTGTGCGCCTCGCTGCGCGGGGCGGAGCCGGTGAGCGCCATGTCGTCGCTGAAAATATTCACCATCTCAATAGACATAAAAATCCCCCGAAAGTGCTGTAATACTGCGAGTGTAGCACTTTCGGGGGATTTTTTCAACAGCGCGCTCAGACTATGCGCCTTGCGCCGTAGTAGTGGCTGTTGTAGTAGCTCTCGCTGAGCGAGTTCACGACGACCTTGCCGCTGCTGGACGAGGCGTGGATGAACTGGTTGTTGCCGATGTAGATGCCGCAGTGGCCTATGTAGCCATAGCTGCCGCTGTAGAAGCAGATGACGTCGCCGGGCTGGAGCTGGCTGCGGTCGACGTAGACGCCGTTGCTGAACAGGGAGGCGGCGGTGCGGTTGGTCTTGTAGCCGTTCTCCTTGTAGACGTAGTAGACGAAGCCGGAGCAGTCGAAGCCGCTGGGCGAGGTGCCCGCCCAGACGTATGGGACGCCGAGGTACTTCTGCGCTGTGGCGACTATGGCGCTGCCGCCGGTGGTGTAGTCGGCGGTCTGAGGCTCGGGCAGAACCTGATTTGCAAGCGCGAGGTAGTCGCTGTGGACGTAGCCGGAGTAGCTGCCGTTTGAGACCTCGTACCAGCAGCCGCTGACGCCGGTGACGGTGAGCGAGGCTCCCGTGTCGAGGTAGGCGAGGGTGCTGGCGGAGTAGTCGGCGGCGGAGCGCAGTCGGACGGTGGTGCCGTCAATGGTGCCGGTGCCGAAATCGGCGTCGAGGTTCTCGGAGAAGCTTATGTAGTCGGAGGACATATAGCCCTCGGTGCCGGAGCACCAGACCTTGTACCACTCGGAGTCGGACCTGTCGATGACGACGAGGGGCGAGCCCTCGGCGACGGTCTTGATGACGGAGGAGCTTGTCCCGGCGGCGGTGCGCAGGTTCACGTCGTCGGCATTTACGGTGCCACCGCCGTCGTTGGCGGCGAGGGCGGAGACAGAGAGCAGGCAGGCTAGGGAGGCCGAGACCAGCAGCGTTTTTAGTATCTTGTGCTGCATGGCGGTCACCTTATCTGGCGCTCAGCGCACGGTCGAGCCAGACGGAGGCGACGTCCATGGCCGCGTAGAGGCTGTTTTTCTCGCTCTTTTTCACGACCCTGTCGCGGGATTTGAGGTCGGGGTCGGTGAGCTGGAGCTGGACGGACACCTTGGTGGCGACGTCGAGATCCTTGACCTTTTTCGTCTCCATGATTTGGAGCATGATGATGTACTTCTCGCTCATGCTGCCGTAGTAGATGAGGTTGTCCTTGCGGCGGAGAGGGCGGCCGCGGTATTCGAGAACGGCGGACTTTGCTGCCATGCTATCATTCCTTTCTGAAATAAACGTAACCGAATTGTAACACATTGTATCCAAAATGTCAAGCATGGCGGATTTTTGGCTCAGCCGAGCAGCTGTTTGAGATGCTTTGCGGCGGCGATATAGCCGTCGAAGCCCATGCCGGCGAAGCGCTTGCAGCAGGCCTTACCGGCGTAGGAGACCTGGCGGAAGTCCTCGCGGGAGTCGACGTCGCTGAGGTGCACCTCGACGGCGGGGATGCCGACGGCCTTGAGCGCGTCGAGAATGGCGATGCTGGTGTGGGTGTAGGCGGCGGGGTTTATGATGATGCCGTCGATGCGCTTATATGCGCCCTGGCTGGCGTCGACTATCGCGCCCTCGTGGTTGGACTGGAAGAACTCGCAGTCGACGCCGAGCTCGGCGCAGCCGGCGCGGATGTAGTCGATGAGGTCGAGGTAGGTGCGCCCGCCGTAGATCTCAGGCTCGCGGATGCCGAGGAAGTTGATGTTGGGGCCGTTTATAATGAGGAAACGCATGTCAGATCACCCTGTTTTCAAATTTTTTGAGCACCTCGTCGGCGAGGGAGGCGAGGTCGGAGCTGTTGTCGCAGACGCAGTCGGCGCAGGCGGAGTAGACCGGCTCGCGGCGCTTGAGCATGAGCGCGAGGCCGCTGCCGTCGCCGGAGAGGGGTCTGCCGTCGGTGGGCAGCTCGGAGAGGGCGCGGCGGATGTAGACGACAAAGCCGTTTTGCGCCATTGCGCGGCGGTTTTCCTCGCGCAGCGGTGTGCCGCCGCCGAGGGCGATGACGCAGCCGCCGTTTTTGCTGCTCTCGGCGAGGACGCGGCTCTCAATGTCGCGGAAGGCCGTCTCGCCGGATTCGGCGAAAATCTCCGGTATGCTTTTGCCCGCCTCGGCGACTATGAGCTCGTCGATGTCGGCGCACTGTCTGCCGCTGCGCTCCGCTATGAGCTTAGCGAGCGAGCTTTTGCCGCAGCCGGGCATGCCCATGAGTATGATGCTGCGTTTTTGCGCGTCGATGCGGCGGAGTATGTCCTCGAATACGCTGAGCGGCAGCTTTTCGCCGGTGAACAGCTCCTCGGCGAATACGGCCTGTGCCACCAGCATGGGCAGTCCTCCCGAGCACGGCAGACCCAGAGAGCGCGCGCGGAGAATGAGCGCCGTGGCGAGCGGGTTGTAGACGACGTCCAGCACGCCGCGCAGCTTGGGGAAGAGCGCGGGGTCGAGCGCCATTGCGCCGTTATTCGGGAACATGCCGACGGGCGTGGTGTTCACGAGTATCTCCGCGTCGCGGCAGAGGGAGGCGGCGTTCTCGTAGTTCAGCTCGCCTCTGCGCGAGACCTTGAGCACCTCGGAGGCGCCGCGCGACTTCGCGGCGGCCGCCGCGGTGAGGCTGGTGCCTCCGCTGCCGAGAATGAGCACCTTCCGCCCGGCGAAATCGACTCCGGCGCGGTCAGCCATGTAGAGGAAGCCGGAGAAGTCGGTGTTGTAGCCGAAGAGGCGCCCTTCCTTATTTATAATAGTATTCACGCAGCCTATGGCCTCGGCGGCGGGGTCTAGCTCCGCGCAGTATGGCATGACGTCGCGCTTATATGGGATGGTGACGTTTATGGCGTCAAAATCGCGCCGGCGCATGAAGCCGTCCAGCTCCGCGCGCGGCAGCTCAATCAGCCCGTAGTCCGGGCAGCCGAGCATGGCGTGAATCTGCGGCGAGAAGCTGTGGCCGAGCTTCTCGCCCAAAAGACCGTGACGCATGGCTCACACCTCCGAGTAGGCGCCGAGGAAGGCGAGGGATGGGATGTCGCGGCGCAGCCCGCCGATGAGGCGGAGCACATCCGGCGAGCGGAGGTTGGCCTCGAGGTCGAAATAGAAGGTGAACTCGAAGTCGGAGCCGGGGATGGGGCGGCTCTCAAGCTTGCGGACGTTCAGGTCGAGTGCGGCGAAGCGGGAGAGCAGCTCATAGAGCGAGCCGGGCTCGTGGGGGAGGTTCAGCATAATGCTCACCCTGTCGGAGCCGGGATAGATCTCAGGCTCGCGGGCGATGCAGATGAAGCGGGTGTAGTTGCTGTCGCTGTTGGCAATGCCGGAGCGGCACTCGACGAGGCCGTAGGTGTCGGCGCAGGAGTGGGAGGATATGCAGGCTATGGAGCGGTCGCTGCTCTCGGCGACCTCGCGGGCGGCGAGGGCGGTGTTGGCACAGGGGCGGGTCTCGACGCCCTTGAGAGAGGCGAGGAATTCCGAGCACTGGCCGAGCGCCTGGTGGTGCGAGACTATGGTTTTGATCTCCGAGAAGTCGACGCCGGGCTTCGTGAGCAGGGCGTGGTCTATGCGCAGGCGCAGGCTGCGCACAATGTAGAAGTGGTGCCTGCGCATGAGGTCGTAAATCTCGTAGACCGAGCCGTGGGTGCTGTTCTCTATGGGGAGGATGCCGTAGCGGCACATGCCGCTCTCGACGGCGGAGAACACGCTGCCCCAGTTGCTGAAATAGGCAATAGACGGCAGCGAGAACAGCTTGTCGCAGGCCTGCTGCGAGTAGGCGCCCTCTATGCCCTGGCAGGCGACGGTGGCCTTCCTGGGGAACAGCTCCGGCGTGTTGTCCATGGCCTCGCGGAGAGCGTCGGAGAGCGGGTCGGGCTCGGTCAGCTCGTGCTGATACGAGCGGCTGAGCGACATCAGCGTCGTGAACAGCACCTTGGTGTAGCTCTCAAATTCCTCGCCCGCAAGCTCCGTCGCCTTTGTGAGCACCTCGCGCTCGCGCTTCCTGTCGCGCACGGCGCGCCCGGAGCCGGATTTCCAGCGGGCAATGTCCCTCGAGACCTCCATACGCTCGCGGAACAGCTCCGCGAGCTTCTGGTCGATGCCGTCGATTTTCCCTCTGAGTTCGCCTATTTCCATGGAAAAGCCTCCTTAAAGTCTGGTTATGACGCCGCCGAGGGCGGTGAAATCTTCAAAAAAGCGGGGATAGGATTTATTCACGGCCTCGCAGCCGGATATGGTCAGCTCGGTGCGGCAGCTCATGAGCGCCGCCGCCATGACTATGCGGTGGTCGTTTTCGCCGCTCACCTCGCCGGGAGAGGGCGCGCCGCCGCGCAGCTCAAGCCGGTCAGGCCCTGTGCTGTTGGGGACGCCCAGCGCCGTGAGCAGCTGCGACATGGCCGCGAGCCTGTCGCTCTCCTTGAGGCGCAGCCGCGCGGCGTTGCGTATGGCGGAGACGCCGGGGCAGCAGGCGAGCAGGGAGGTGAGCACCGGCATGAGGTCGGGGCTTGCATCGATGTCGACCTCCAGCGGTTTCAGACTGCCGCGCGAGACGGTGACGGCGCTTTCGGCGACGGAGACGTCCGCGCCGATGTCGGAGAGCAGCTTGAGTATGCGCCTGTCCGGCTGGGCGGAGGCGGCGTTCAGGCCGGTGACGGTCACCGGAGCGCCGAGCGCGCCCGCGCAGAGCCACACGGCGGCGGCAGACCAGTCGCCCTCGACGGCGAGCCGCCCCGGGCTGAGATAGCGCTGCGAGCCGCGGACGAACCAGCCGTGCTCCTCGGTGATGACCTGTATGCCGAAGGCGGCGAGGGCGGCAAGCGTCATGTCGACGTAGGCCGCGGACGAGAGCGGGGTGCTCAGCACAATGCGGCTGTCGCCATTCAGAAGCGGCAGAGCGAACAGCAGTCCGCTGACATACTGCGAGCTGACGTCGCCCGGCAGGATGAACACGCCCGGTCTCAGCCCGCCGCTGACGCTCAGCGGCAGGCAAGCGGCGCTGAGCTCGCAGCCGTGCTCCGCCATTGCGGAGGCGAGCTCGCCCAGCGGGCGCTCGGCGAGCCTGCCGCGCCCGCAGGCCGAGACGCCCCCGCCGAGCGCGGCGGCGACGCGCAGGAGACATCTGAGCGTCGAGCCGCACTCGCCGCAGTCGAGCGCGGGCGACGAGTCCGGACTGCCGGGCGTGACGAGCACGCCGGACGAGGTGGGGGATATATTGCATCCAAGCGCTGTGAGACAGCGCATAGTGGCGGATATATCATCGGAT
>CALWXY010000201.1 GCA_944385595.1 uncultured Oscillospiraceae bacterium | reverse complement strand
GGTCTTGGTGTCGACGGAGAAGATGCCGTAGGTGTACATATCGCCGGTGGCATCATTGAGGACGATTATATCCGCCCTGCCGGCGTAGTCCTTGTGGACGTACTCTATGCGGGACGCCGAGACATGGCCGCTGATGATGTCGTCGCGGCTAATCTGGCGCATGGGGCTGTTGCCGACCTTCTCGAACAGCTTCAGCGAGCCGCTGAGCGTCACGCCGCCGACCTTGTCCTTCTCGAGGTCGAGGTCGCCGCTCGCGCTGCTGCCGCTGAGGCGGCTGAGTCCGAGCTTGCCCTTGCCGTTGGAGGCCACGGTGACCAGCTGGCCGGTCATCTCTTTGGCCTTGTCGGCGCTGTAGCTCACGGCGCCCTCCACGGTGATGCCGAGGAAGAGGTCGACCTTCGCGGAGCTTGTGCTGCACTCGGTCACGACGCCTATGGCGTTCGAGCGCACCGAGCTGGACGACACCGCGCCCGCCACCTTGAGGTCGGTGGTGAGTATGAGGGTGATATTGTCGCCTATGCCGAATTTCTTCAGCGAGTCGACGGCGCCGGGCAGCACGTCGAACTTGTGGCCCAGCAGGGTCACGGTGCTCGGGTAGCTGGTGTTGGGGTAGGCGTCCTCATAAATGCCGGTTATCCGGTTGTCGGAGACATAGAGTATGCGGGCGCCGCTGTCGTAGGTGGCGCAGTCGTAGCGCTTGATGTCGGAGGCGCTGGCCTTCACGCCGTTTTTGTAGATCTCATAGTCCCTGTCGCCGCCGGTGAGCGCGGTGAAGGGGTTGCCGCTGAAGCTGTCGAAAGCCACCATCGACACGTCGGTGGACGAGCCGCTGCCGGAGTTGATATAAACGCCGTCTATCTTGCCCGCCTCGGTGTAGTAGATGTTCACACGGCAGCCGCTGTAGATGTTGACCCACAGGTCGCCGTAGACGCCGGTCTTCTCGGCGGTGTACGCCGGGGTGGAGGCCGGAATCTCATAGGTCTTGCCGCTGTTGTCCTTGACCCAGCCGGCCTCGGCGCTCGACGCGACTATGGTCACGCTGCTTATCGGGTCGGGGATGAAGGTGACGGCGTAGCCGTCCTCGTCGGTGACGAGGGTGCCGCGCAGGCCCACGAACGAGCCTGGCACGTCGCCGCTCTTAGGCAGATAGGAGCCGGCGGAGGTCTCGATGGCGCCGGTGCGGCCGTCGTCGGTCTTGCCGTTGGCCGAGAGCACAACGGCGTTCTCGTGCGGCGTGCCGAGGGTCGAGACGAATTTGCTGCCGTCCTTCATGTCGCAGGACAGAAGGCTGCAGAACAGTCTGGCAGCGTCGGCTCTGGTCACGGCGTCGCCCGCAGAGAGGTGTATGCCGTCGGTGAGGCCGCAGCCCGCGGCCAGCTCAAGGTAGCCCTGCGGCCAGAGCATACCGGCGTCCGCGTCGGTATAGCCGAGCATACGCATCAGCATGGTGACGGCCTGGGCGTAGTTTATCTCGTCGTCGGGGCGGAAGGTGCCGTCGCCGTTGCCTATGATTATCTTGTTCTCAAGCGAGACGGCGAGGTTCACATAGCCGCGCGCCCAGTGCGTCGAGCGGACGTCCGGGAATATGGTGCGGCTGCGGTAGATATACTCCTCGTCGCCTTTGCCGAGGACGAACACCGCCATTTTGCAGAACTGCGCTCTGGTGAGCTTATCGTTCGGGCGGAAGTTGCCCGTGCCGTCGCCCTCGACGGCGCCGAGCATACGCAGCGCGTCGACATTGCGCGAGAGCGCGGCGTCGGTCACGTCGGGGAACTGGGAGTACACGGCTCCCGCCGGGAGGCAAGCGCCTATGCACATGCAGAGCGCGAGCACAAATACGATTATTTTTTTCATCTTACCACTCTCCTAATCTGCGCGCAGTGCCTCGACCGGCTGGAGGCCGGAGGCCTTTATAGCCGGATACATGCCAAATATGATGCCGAGCAGCACCGAGAAGCCGACGGCGCCTACTGTCATGCCCACGCTTGGGAAAATCAGCATATCCAATGTTAGTTTGCCGGCCACCACCGTACCCAGGTAGCCTATCACCACGCCTATAAAGCCGCCGCAGCAGCAGACCACCGCGGCCTCGATAAGGAACTGCATGATGATGGAGCGGCGCGAGCCGCCTATGGCCTTTCTTATGCCTATCTCGTGCGTCCGCTCGGTGACGGTGACCAGCATGATGTTCATGATGCCTATACCGCCGACCAGCAGGGATATGCCCGCTATGCCGCCGACGACAAGGCTCATCTGCTGGGTATACTGTTCGTCCATCTCCTGCCACTGGTTCTCCGACTGGACCCAGTAGTCGCCGGTGCCGGTTGGTATCAGGCCGGACAGGAAGCCTGTTATCATGGTGACGGCCTTGTTGGCCTCCTCGCGGCCAGTGGCCTTGACCGTGAAGTTGGTGGAAGCTGAGTTCTGGCCAAGCAGCCGGCCGCAGGTATACGGCACCACGGCCATGTTGTCCATGGACCAGTCGGAGTCCGGGTCCTTCGCCTTATACACTCCGACGACCGTGAACGACACTCCGCCGACAGTCACCTTCTGCCCCACCGGCTCGCTCACTCCGAACAGGTATTCGGCGACTCTCGCGCCCAGCACTATCACCTGATTCTCTTTCTTGACATCCAGCTGGGATATGTCCCTGCCCTTTGCCAGGGTGAAGTTGTTGCAAAGCGAGTACTGGTCGCTGCCGAGATATGTGCTCGGCCCGCCGTATTCCATATTGTCTGTACTCTTGGTCTTGTACTTGATGTCCGTATACACCGAACCGTTGGGCGTGACGCCGGCGACGTACTCGCTCAGGCCGAGGCAGTAGTTATAGAGATCCTCGGTGATGTCCTTGCCGTTATATGGATAGGCGTTCACGGTGACCTTGTTCGTACCCTGCTTTTCGTAGTACTCCTTCGACCACTGGTTCGCGCCCTGCACGACGGACACCATTATGATGACCGCCGCGACGCCTATGATTATGCCCAGCATGGTTAGGATGCTTCTGGCCTTGTTGTCCGTTATCGACTTGATGGCCATTTTGAACGACTGGGTTATATTCACAGCTCCGCCTCCTCCCGCGGGCAGTCCTGGATTATCTGCCCGTCCGAAATACGCACTATGCGCTCGGCCGTCGCCGCTATCTTGTTGTCGTGGGTTATGAGGATGATGGTCGTCCCCTCGTCGTGCAGGCCGTGCAGGATCTCCAGCACATGCTTGCCGGTCTTGGAGTCGAGCGCGCCGGTGGGCTCGTCGGCCATGATTATCGGCGCTCGCGTCGAGATGGCTCTGGCTATGGCCACGCGCTGCTGCTGGCCGCCGGACATCTCCGACGGCTTGTGGTTGCAGCGCTCGGCCAGGCCGACCTTCTCCAGCGCCTCCAGCGCCATCTCGCGCCGGCGCGAGCCGAACACGCCCTGATACGTCAGCGGCAGCTCCACGTTCTCCAGCGCCGTCAGCGCCGGAATCAGGTTGAAGCCCTGGAAGATAAAGCCCACTTCCCTGTTGCGGATTTTCGAGAGCTGGGCGTCGCTCATCTCGCTGACCAGGTGCCCGTCGAGGTGGTAGTCGCCGTAGGTCGGCACGTCGAGGCAGCCGAGTATGTTCATGAGCGTCGACTTGCCGGAGCCGGACTGGCCGATTATGGCGACGAATTCCTTGCGGTCTATCTCGAGGCTCACGTCGGCGAGCGCTCTCACCTCGTTCTCGTAGCCCTCGTTATATATCTTCCAGACATGTTTTACGTCTATGAGTTTCATGGAGATCACCCCACGGCAATCGCGACGCCGCCGCCATCGCTCCAGGAGTCGCCGCTGCTGGAGATGTACTGGGTGAAGATGATGTCGCCCACGTTGACGCCCTCGACTATCTCGGCGTTATATGTATCCGTGAGGCCGACCTTGACCGACACCGGCGTGAAGCCCTCGGGTATCTGGACGCCCGTGGTCTCCGGGTCTATGGTGTTCTCGCCCGCCATGTCGGACTTCACGAACAGGTAGGCGTTGTTGTCCACGGTATAGCGCACGGCCTGGACGGGGACTATCATGCAGTCGCTCGACTGGGCGGCTATCATGCTGTAGTCGATGGTCATGCCGCTCATCATGGTGCCCTCGGGGTTGTCGACCTTGATGACCGCCGGGAAGTACGAGTAGCCGTTCTCGTATTTGCCCTCGAGGCTCACGGACTCGACAGTGCCGGTGTAGTGCATCTCGCCCTCGCGTCCCCACTGGGTGATGTCGCACATCATGCCGGGCTTCACATTGGCGACGCTGGCGGAGTCAATCCTCGCCTCGACGGTCATGGTCGAGGTGTCGGCGATGGTGATGGCCACCCTGCCGGACTCGACCTCCTCGCCGACGGTGAGCGAGCAGGACTGGACGGTGCCGCTCATACCGGCGACGGCGTTGAAGTTCGCGAGATCCTTCTCGGCCTTCTCCAGAGCCTCGGTGGCCTGGGTGATGGAGTTCTCAAGGGAGGCGACCTGGTCGTCGTCCTTGTCGGCGGTCATCTGGAGAAGGAGCTGGCCGGCGCTGACGTCGAGGTAGTTCATCAGGTTCACGGACGACACCTTGCCGCCGGTCTTTGCGACGACGGAGGCCGTGCGGTTATAGGCGAGCTTGCCCGCCTCGTAGGGATAGATGGTCTCGCCCGACGAGGTCTGCATGGTGGCCGTCGCGCCCATGTCGGCGCTGAAGGTGCCGGGGTTGTCGATTTTTATGACGACTGAGAACAGGCGCGAGCCCTCCGGCGAGATGCGGTTCACGAAGTTCACCTTCTCGACGGTGCCCTTGAGGACGTCCATGGTCGCGGGGATGGAGACGTCCGCCGTCATTCCGGCGCTGATCTCGTTCTCGTAGGCGTAGCTGAAATACAGCTCGAGCTTGAGGGTCTTGTCGTCGACTATGGTGGCGATCTGACCGCCGCCGAAATCGTCGCCGACCTTGACATCCGCGACCTCAAGCAGCTTGCCCGCAAACGGCGCCGTGACCGTGAGGTCGGCATATGACTCATATACGGCGTCGAGCTGTTTCTGGTAGTTTTCAAGGGTCTTTTTCGCGCTCTCGACGGCGTCTCTGGCTTCCTTGCTGTCTATGGAATAGAGCGGGTCGCCGACCTCGACGTGGTCGCCGTCGCTGACATAGACCTCGCTGACCGTGCCCTTGCCGGAGAGCGTGATTGTCTCGCTCTTCGACGGCATGGCGACGCCGTTGCCTGTGACCTTGCTCTCGATGGAGCCTATTCCGACCTCGCCGGTCATGGCCTCCATCTCTCCCTGAGGCTCATGGAAAAGCGAGTACATTCCATAGGCTATGCCGCCGACTATCGCCAGCGCCACGGCTATGGATATGATGCGCTTGATTTTCTTTGTATCGCGCTTCTTTTTCTTGCTGCTCTGCCCCGGCTCGAGGGTGGGGCGCTCCGTGACTTCAGCCATAGGGGGTTCCTCCTGCTAGTTTGGATAGTATTCAGCCGCAGCTTCGGCTGACTGATAAGACGCAGCGGCAGGCATAAAAGTTCCGTTAAAATGGAAATTTAGTTTATTTTTTGTTTAACTTTTTTTGGAAGCAAAAAACCGCCACCGTGGGGGCGGTTTTTTCACTCATTATCGAGCACTTTTATCTCTATTTCAAGTATTCTCTGGCGGTCGGTTTTTGTGACGGTGACGTGCAGGCCGTCGCACTCGAAGGTATCGCCCACAGACGGGAAGCGGCCCAGATTTTCCATTACCCAGCCGCTGACCGTCGTCGCCTCGGACTCGCCGCGGATGTTGAAGTAGTCGAACAGCTTGTGCAGCTCCGCCGAGCACATCACGCGGTAATGCCCGTCGTCGACCTTCTGGAACTCCTCGATAATCTCGTCGTGCTCGTCCCAGATCTCGCCGACCAGCTCCTCGAGTATGTCCTCCATTGTGACTATGCCCATGGTGCCGCCGTATTCGTCGGCCACGAAGGCCATGTGCGACTTGCTGCGCTGCAGCAGCCGCAGCAGCTCGCTTATGCGGGTCGACGGCGTGATGAAGAGCGGCTTGCCCATGATGTCCGCGGCGGGTTTATCCTCGTGCAGGCGGGGCGCGGAGTAGAAGTCCTTCTGGTTGATGACGCCGACCACATGGTCTATGCTGCCCTCGTACACCGGCAGGCGTGAGAAGCCGGTGGCGGAGAAGGTGTCCGCTATCTCGTCGGCGGTGGAGTCGATATCCACGGCGTCTATATCGACGCGCGGGGTGATGATGTCCGCCGCGGTGAGCTCCGAGAACTCGATGGCGCTGCGCAGCAGCTCGCCCTCGCTCTTGTCTATGCCGCCCTCCTGCTCGACCTCGTCGACCAGCGTGAGCAGCTCGGCGTGGGTGAGGGTCCTCTCCCCTCTCACCTTGAACACCATGGACAGCAGCCGCTTCCAGACGGCAAATATGAAGTTCACCGGTCTAAGCAGAATCATGAAAAAGCGCACCGACGGCGCGACGAACATCGCGAAGCTCTCGGGGTTCTCCTTGGCTATGCTCTTCGGCGATATCTCGCCGAAAATCAGCACCACTATGGTGATGACGGCGGTGGATATGCTCGCTCCGTACTCCTCGCCGAAGTGCCTGACGAAGAACACCGTGCCGAGCGAGGCCACGCCTATGTTCACTATGTTGTTGCCGACCAGCAGGGTCGAGAGCAGTCTGTCGTAGTCGTCGTAGATGTCGAGCACGCGCTGAGCCGGCTTGCTTCCGTACTCGGCCATGCTCTTGATTCTGGTGCGGTTCAGGGATGAGAACGCCATCTCCGTCGCGGAGAAGTAGGCCGACATCATTACGAGGGCGGCCATCGCCAGTATTGTGCCAATATTATCGCTCATAAATTATATTCGTTTCCTCCATATACCTTGTTTATACTGCAAAACCCTGTCAATTTAACTAGCAGCGCAGGTACACGCGGAAACGCCGCCGTCTTCGCGGCAAATCGTCCTTCAAGCGCTATCACCTCCTCGCAGAGCAAATTTGTGCTTGATTATACACGAAACTATTGACATTTTCAAGAGCGCGGCATATATTGAAAGCGTGGGCGCCGCCTCTGGCGCACATTCTTAACGGAATATTGACATCCCGGCGTTGAAAGGGAAAAGTAAAGCGCATCAGCGGTCCCAGAGAGCCTTTGCCCCGGCTGCAAGCAAAGGCGTCCGCCCAGCGCTCGAAGTGCGCCCCGGAGCCATTGGGGGAGGAAATGCCCCCACGTCCTGCCGCGTTAAGGCATCAACCGGTATCGGCCGGCGAGTAATAAACGAGAGTGGAACCGCGATCTATCGCCTCTCATGGCTTTGCCATGAGAGGCGTTTTTCGTATCCGCTCGCGGGAATGGAGGAACAATGTTTAAAGACCTGAGAGACACCCTGCGCGCATACAAGCTGCGCGACCCCGCAGCCCGCTCTTCACTCGAGATATTTCTGCTCTACTCCGGTGTGCACGCGCTGATCTACCACCGCATCGCGCACTGGCTCCACTGTCGCGGGCTGAAATTTCTCGCGCGCTTCGTCTCCCAGTGGAGCCGGTTCTGGACCGGCATCGAGATTCACCCCGGCGCCACCATCGGCAAGCGCCTCGTCATCGATCACGGCATGGGCATAGTCATAGGCGAGACCGCCGAGCTCGGCGACGACGTGCTGCTCTATCAGGGCGTCACCCTCGGCGGCACAGGCAAGGACGTCGGCAAGCGCCACCCCACCATAGGCAGCAACGTCATGATAGGCTCCGGCGCGAAGGTGCTCGGCCCCTTTACCGTCGGCGACAACTCGCGCATCGCCTCAAACGCCGTCGTGCTCAGCGCCATCCCTTCCGACAGCACCGCCGTCGGCGTGCCCGCCAAGGTCGTCCGCATTGCGGGCGAAAAGGTCAACTTCGCCAGCGAGGTCGACCAAATCCATGTCACAGACCCCGTCGCCGAGGAGCTTGAGGCTCTCCGGCGCGAGATAGAGCTTCTTAAAAATCAACTCAAAGGAGAAGTATAAATGCAAATCTACAATTCAGCCAGCCATCTGAAGGAAGAGTTCGTCCCCAACGTGTCCGGCAAGGTGAACATGTACACCTGCGGCCCCACCGTCTACCACTACGCCCACATAGGCAACCTCCGCAGCTACATCATGGAGGATGTCCTGGAGAAGTTCCTGCGCTACGAGGGCTACGATGTCAAGCGCGTCATGAATATCACCGACGTCGGCCACCTCTCCTCCGACGGCGACACCGGCGAGGACAAAATGCTCAAGGGCGCAAAGCGCGAGCACAAGTCCGTCATGGACATCGCGAGGTTCTACACCGACGCCTTCTTCGACGACTGCAAAAAGCTCAATATCAAGACGCCCGACGTCGTCGAGCCCGCCACCAACTGCATTGGCGAGTATATCGCCATCATCGAGCGCCTGCTCGACAAGGGCTACGCCTACCAGGCCGGAGGCAATATCTATTTTGACACCTCCAAGCTCGACAAATACTACGTCTTCAACGAGCACGACGCGGACGACCTCGCCGTCGGCGTGCGCGAGGGCGTCGAGGAGGACGACAACAAGCGCAACAAGGCCGACTTCGTCCTCTGGTTCACCAAGAGCAAGTTCGAGGATCAGGAGCTGAAATGGGACTCCCCCTGGGGTCTCGGCTACCCCGGCTGGCACATCGAGTGCTCCGGCATCTCGATGAAGCACCTCGGCGAGTATCTCGACATCCACTGCGGCGGCATTGACAACGCCTTCCCCCACCACACCAACGAGATTGCGCAGAGCGAGTCCTATCTCGGCCACAAGTGGTGCAACTACTGGTTCCACGTCCACCACCTCAACACCAGCACCGGCAAGATGTCGAAGTCCAAGGGCGAGTTCCTCACCGTCTCCCTGCTCGAGGAGAAGGGCTACGACCCGCTGGTCTACCGCTTCTTCTGCCTGCAGAGCCACTACCGCAAGAGCCTCGTCTTCTCCTGGGAGAACCTCGACAACGCCGCCGCGGCCTACTCCAAGCTCATAAGCCGCGTCGCCGCCCTCGACCCGCAGGGCGAGGTCGACACCGCCGAGCTGAACAGGCTCAAGGCCGCCTTCATCGAGGCGCTCGACAACGACCTCAACACCTCCATGGCCGTCACCGCCCTCTACGACGCGCTGAAAGCGCCGTGCAGCGACGCGACCAAGCTCGCCGCCGTCGCCTCCTTCGACGAGGTGCTCGGCCTCAGCCTCATCGCGACGGCCGAAGCTGCGCGCAGCGCCTCCGCCGGTGAGGGCGACCCTGAGATTGACGCCCTCGTCGCCGAGCGCGCCGCCGCCAAAAAGGCGCGCGACTTCGCCACCGCAGACCGCATCCGCGACGAGCTGAAGGCCCGCGGCATCGAGCTGACCGACACTCCCAAAGGCACGACCTGGAAGAGAGTGTAACCATTAATACAACAAAAGGACTGCCTCAATCGGGCAGTCCTTTTTCTTTTTCGAGCTCTGCTTCCTTTTTTAAGAACTCCTTGTATCTGCGCTCACGCTCGGCCGCGGCCTCGACCTCGGCGCGGCTTATCTTCATCTTGGAGCTGACGAAAAAGCCCGGCACCGTCGCGGCAAAGTCATCACCTTCGCCCCTGACTACCACGCACGCCGGGCGGCGCGACTGGCGCTGTATCACGACGCCAACGGGGCCTTGAGACATGTCCTTGTCCAATATGCCCTGCTGCGCCATCGCCTTTACGATATCTTCCCTGTCCATCAGCTGCGCCTCCTGAATTTTTCTTTTATCCTCGCGCTGCCCAGCCCCAGCACCAGCTCCGCGCCGGAGCCGAGGGCGGCGCTCATATGCCGCAGCTCGTCGGCGGCGCCGGTCGGGTGCTCCACCCGCCACGCTCCGCAATCGCTGCCCAGCGCTATGTACGCCCCCTGTGACGCGGCCAGCGCCGTGTTCTCCATCAGCTGCGCGCCTATGCGGCGGAGCACGTCGTCGGAAAACCGGCCCGCCCCTATGGCGTTCAGCACCGGGGAGAATGTCGGCGTCCACACGCAGTCGGAGTCGGCCAGGCGGCGCACCGTGTCAGCGGACATGAAGTTGCCGTGCTCTATGCTGTCTACCCCGGCGTCCAGCGCCGCGCGCACCGCGCCGTCGCCGTTCACATGCGCCATGACCGCAAAGCCGCGAGCGTGCGCCGCGCGCACCAGCGCCTCCATCTCGTCCGGCGGCAGCGGCTCGCAGGAGAGCTCGCCGTAGCTGTCGAAATCCATTATGCCCGACAGCATCAGCTTTATGAAGTCCGCCCCGTCGCGCTCCGCCCTGTCGAGCAGGGCGAGGTACTCGCTCTCGCTCGAGTAGCCGAGGCCGATGAACGCGCCGTAGCGCCCTTTTCTGTATATGGGAAAAGCCGGCGAGGCATAGTCTATACCGTAGTCCCGCGCCATTTCGCGCGCCGCGAGCGAGACGCCCCAGGCGTCGCCCCCGTCGCGCAGGTAGCTTATACCGGCGGCGGCGTAGCTCTCCAGCCGCGAGCGTATCAGCTCAAGATTCGGCGACGCCCTGTGCGCGGCTATGGCCGCTGACCAGTCGTCCCCGTCGAGCACCATATGTATGTGGCAGTCGCAGTGCATATCCGTGCCTCCTCTTTTGATGGATTATACTACAGTTCCCCCGCCGCCGCAAGAGCGCCCGCACGCTTGCGGCGCACGGCGGCATATGTTATAATGTATCTGTATATCCATCTTTACCGGGAGTTATGTCATGAGCCGAAACATTGCTCTTACAATACAGTACAACGGCGCCCGCTTCGACGGCTGGCAGAGACAGGGCAACACCGACAGAACCATCCAGTCCCGGCTCGAGGCCGTGCTCTCGCGCATGACCGGCTCCCCCGTTGAGCTGCACGGCTCCGGCAGAACCGACGCCGGAGTCCACGCCGCCGCGCAGGTGGCCAATTTCCACACCGACTGCAATTTGCCGTGTCCGGATATAATGCGTTATGTAAACCAATATCTCCCCCGCGACATAGCCGTCACCGAGGTGCGCGAGGCCGCGCCGCGCTTTCACGCGCGGCTCAGCGCCACCGGCAAGCGCTATCGCTACCGATGCCGCACCTCGCCCGTGCCGGATGTCTTTGCGCGCCCGTTTGTCTGGGAGCTTGGAGTCGGGCTGGATGTCGGCGAGATGCGCCGCGCCGCCGCGCTGCTTACTGGGCGGCACGATTTCGCCGCATTCTGCGGGCGCAGAATCAAAAAATCCACCGTGCGAGACCTCCGCTCCATCGAAATCACAGAGAGCGGCGGCGAGGTAGTCCTCGACTTCGAGGGCGACGGCTTTCTCTATCACATGGTGCGAATACTCGCAGGCACGCTGGTCGAGGTCGGCCTCGGCGAGCGCTGCGCCGATGATATGCCGGCGCTGCTCGCCGGGCGCGACAGGTCGCGCTGCGGCGTGCTCGCGCCGGCGGAGGGACTTTGTCTCATGGAGGTAACTTATGACTGACAGCACCTTCCACAACTCACAGCTCGCGGAATACCGCGCGCCCTTCGGCGCGGTGTCCGTCGGCACCAGGGTCAAGCTCTCGCTCGACGCGCCGAAAAGCGCCAAGTGCACGCTCAGGCTCTGGCGCGACGGCGAGGGCGAGTCGCTGCGCGACATGCGCCGCAGCGGCGCGCGCTTTACCGTCTCCATCGACGCGCCCGCCGAGCCGTGCCTGCTCTGGTACTACTTTATTATAGACTACCGCGGCGAACGCCGCTATCTCGGCGCGCCGGACGACGGGCTCGGCGGCGCGGGCTACATCCGCGCGTCGGAGCCGCCCTCATGGCAGATTACCGTCTACCGCCCCACGCCCGCCCCGGAGTGGTACAAAAACGCGATAGTCTATCAGATTTTCCCCGACCGCTTCTTCCGCGGCAGCGACTGGCGCGAGAGGCGCGAGAACTCCGCGCGTGACGAGCGCCGCCGCGGCCCGCGCCGCATCTGGCATGAGGACTGGAACGACGACCCCTTCTACGCCAAAAATCCCCGCGGCGAGGTCACGCGCTGGGATTTCTTCGGCGGCACTCTCGAGGGCATACGCGAAAAGCTGCCGTATCTCAAGAGCCTCGGCGTCGGCGTGATATACCTGAACCCCATATTCCTCGCCTCCAGCAACCACCGCTACGACACCGCCGACTACTCGGAGGTCGACCCCCTGCTCGGCGACGTTGCGAGCTTCTCGCGCCTGTGCTCCTCGGCGCACGAGCTGGGAATCAGGATAATACTCGACGGCGTGTTCAGCCACACCGGCGCGGACAGCCGCTACTTCGACTACTTCGGAAACTTCGGCGGCGGCGCCTACTCCGACCCCACGTCGCCTTACCGCAGCTGGTACCGCTTCCGCCGCTACCCGCACGAATACGAGAGCTGGTGGGGCGTCGGCGATCTGCCGAACGTCGACGAGGAGAATGAGGACTACAAAAACTTCATTTACGCATCCAAAGACAGCATAGCGCGAATCTGGCTCCGCCGCGGCGCCGACGGCTGGCGTCTCGACGTCGCCGACGAGCTGCCAGACAGCTTCATCGAGGGCTTCCGCGAGGCCATAAAGGCCGAAAAGGAGGACAGTCTCCTGCTCGGCGAGGTCTGGGAGGACGCCAGCA
>CALWXY010000200.1 GCA_944385595.1 uncultured Oscillospiraceae bacterium | reverse complement strand
GTGCGCCTCGTGCAGCGCCTCAATGACCAGCCTGCGGTTTTCCGGCCTGCGCCACTGCAACAGCGCGCGCTGCATCGCCTTCTCGTGCGGCGAGCGCGGGACATAGACGGCTTTCATCGTAAAGGGGTCTATGCCCGTGTGGTACATGCAGGTCGATATCGTGCCCGGCGTCGGGTAAAAATCCTGCACCTGCTCCGGCTGTCTGCCGGTGCGGCAGAGGTACTCGGCGAGGGCGACGGCGTCCTCCATGCGGCTGCCGGGGTGCGAGGACATGAGGTAGGGCACGATGTACTGCTCCTTGCCGTAGCGCTGGTTGAGCTTCGCGTAGCGCTCGAGGAAGCGCTCGTAGGTGCCGACGTGCGGCTTGCCCATGTAGTCGAGCACGGAGTCTATGCAGTGCTCCGGCGCGACCTTGAGCTGGCCGGAGACGTGGTAGCGGACAAGCTCGGAGAAGAAGTCTCCGTTTTTGTCGCAGAGCATGTAGTCGAATCTTATGCCGGAGCGGACGAACACGCGCTTCACGCCCGGTATCGCCCTCAGGCGGCGCAGGAGGCGCAGGTAGTCCGACTCGTCGGCGTCGAGGTTTTTGCACGGCTCCGGCGCGAGGCATTTGCGCCCGCGGCAGAGGCCGCGCTTCAGCTGCTCCTTACAGGCCGGGCGGCGGAAGTTCGCCGTCGGGCCGCCGACGTCGTTCACATAGCCCTTCCACAGCGGGTGCTGTGTCATGCGCTCGACCTCGCGGGCGACGCTGTCGTGGCTGCGCGAGGTGACGACTCTGCCCTGGTGGAATGCCAGCGCGCAGAAGTTGCAGGCGCCGAAGCAGCCGCGGTTGTGTATGACCGAGAAGCGCACCTCCTCAATGGCGGGCACGCCCCCCATGGGCTCGTACATCGGGTGGTACTCGCGGGTGTACGGCAGCTCGGCCACGGCGTCGAGCTCGGCGGTGTCCAGCGGCGCGGCGGGCGGGTTCACAATGAGGTAACGGCTGCCCTCGCGCTGTATGAGCGCGTGGCCGCGCACGGGGTCGTGCTCCTCGTATTCCTCGCGCGCGGCGTCGGCATAGAAGCGGCGCTCGTCGCGCACGTCCTCGTAGCTCGGAAGCGTCACCGGCTCGGGGAAGAGGCAGTCCTCGGGGCTTGCGGCGAAAAAGGCCGTGCCGCGTATGTCGCGCAGCTCCGAGACCGGCTCCTTCTTTTTGAGCCGCCGGGCTATCTCGCGCGTTTGGCGCTCGCCCATGCCGTAGACCAGTATGTCCGCGCCCGAGTCGGAGAGCACGGAGCGGCGCACGGCGTCGTCCCAGTAGTCGTAGTGTGCGAAGCGCCGAAGCGACGCCTCAAGCCCGCCGATGATGACCGGCAGGCCGGGAAATGCCTCCCTCGCGCGGTTTGCGTAAACTATGGTCGCGCGGTCGGGGCGCAGCCCGGCCTTTTTGCCGGGCGAGTAGAAGTCCTCGCTGCGCGGCTTTTTGGCCGCCGTGTAGTGGGCGACCATGCTGTCGAGGTTGCCCGCGCCTATGAACACGCCGTATCTCGGCCTGCCCATGGCCTCGAAGGCGGCAGCGCTGTGCCAGTCCGGCTGCGCGAGCACCGCGACTCTATACCCCTCGTGCTCCAGCACGCGGGAGATCACCGCCGCGCCGAAGCTCGGGTGGTCGACGTAGGCGTCGCCCGTGACGAGCAGAAAATCATACCAGTACCAGCCGCGCGAGACCATGTCCTCGCGCGAGACCGGCAGAAAATCGCATATATCCATAATCAGTCTCCAACAGGTTCAAGTTTTCCCGCATACCAGCCGCTGACGCCGTTTTTCTTGCACAGGCAGCCGCGCGACGTGCGCTTCACGACGGACAGCAAATCCCCCGGCTCGACCTGTAGGCGGTAGTC
This sequence comes from uncultured Oscillospiraceae bacterium, assembly GCA_944385595.1. Lineage (GTDB taxonomy): Bacteria > Bacillota > Clostridia > Oscillospirales > Oscillospiraceae > Heteroscillospira. The sequence continues at coordinate 14,098 of CALWXY010000200.1, read as the reverse complement.
GGTGCAGTCGTTCACGGTGAAGCCCCGCTTGCTCATGCGGACGTAGTCGCTCGGTATGTCCATTTCGTAGCCGGTGCGCAGGTGGCGGCAGCGGGTAAACTCGCCGTCAAACGCGAGCGGCTCCACGGCGTTGTCGCCCCAGCGTATGTAATAAGACTTCTCCGACGCGCTCTGCGCTGTAAGCGCCCGGGCCGTCGGGAAGGGGTCGTAGTAGGCGCACTCAAAGCCGTCGCCCCCGCCGGGCGGGATGATGAGGGCGTTTAATTGCCCGTCGTCCTTGAGGACGCAGCCGCCGTCTATGCTCGCGATATGGCGGTCGCGCAGGATGATGGGGTTTGCGTCGGTGATGTTCTCGCGGTAGAGCACCACCGGCCAGTGGCCGACTATCTGCCACTTGTCGAAGCTCAGACCCTGGCCGAGGAAATTGTCGTTTTTCATGCATCTCCACGGCTCTTTTCTGAGCATGTCGGGCCGGGATATGCCGCCGTGCACGAAGGTGTACTCCTCCGTGTCTATGGCAATGGGCAGCGAGGCGAGAAAGTCCATCTCGGCGGCGTGGTGCGCCGTGAGGACGGATTTTATCTCGCCGAGCGGAGTGTCCTCCATAACGTCCAGCCCCTGCTCGCAGCACATCTGCCGCAGCACGCAGTTCGGGCGGGTGAGCATGTATTTCATTATGAATTTGTCCATGCCGCCGGAGAGTATCTGGTGCCAGCCGTCGCAGTTGCCGCGCACCACCCAGCAGCAGCCCTCCGCCACAAGGCGCATGAGATAGCGCAGCGTGTCGAGGCTCTGTTTGCCCTTTTCGAGGAAGTCGCCGTCGACTATGAGCAAATCGCGCTCCGGCGAGAAGCCGGTCTTTTTCAGCAGCCCCTCGAGATACGGCAGATTTCCGTGTATATCGGAGACGACGAGCGCGCGCCTGTCCCCCGGCAGAATCTTTTTCACCATGGTGCTCATGGCACTATCAGCTCCATCCTGCGCAGCAGGCCGAGGACGCCCATGTTGGTGTCAATCTCGCGGAAGCCGAGGTGCTCGTAAAAGCCCGCGGCGGCTGAGTTGCACTCGGCGACGTGCAGCTGCAGACGCCAGAGCCCCCGCTCGCGCGCGACGGTGACGGCGTGGCCTATGAGCTGCGCGCCGTAGCCGAGGTGGCGGTGCGCCCCGTCGAGATAGCAGAGGCTTATCCAGCAGTAGCCGTCGGCAGCGCCGCGCTGCACGTCCAGCTCGACTATGCCTATGTCCTCGCTTCCGGAGCAGACCTTCACGAGGCAGCCCGGCTCGGAGGCGTGGTTTTTCGCGTTCAGCACATATGCGTTGGGGTCGAAGCCCGCGAGAGTGCCATGCGCTGCGCGCCATGCGTCGGCATAGCACTGCTCGTAATAATCGCGCTCCTTATCAATATCGAGCGGCTCGAAGCGGAGGTTGTTCTTGTCCGCGCCGGTCTTTTTCTTCCACCAGGTCTGGCGGGCGAAGGTGCTGGTCTCGGCGTCGAGGTGGCTGTTGTCGTTGCGGAACACCGGGCGCAGCTCGCCGTTTTCCAGCTCGTAGAGGCTGACGCAGGTGTTGTCGCCGTGGGGAATGCTGTCCACCTCGCGGGACGGCACGCCCAGCACGCGGCAGTGCAGCGAGCGTATGGCCATGCCGTGACTCACAAGGGCGATGGTCTGCCCGTCGTGCTTTTTGCCGAGGCGCAAAACGGCCTCGAGCACCCTGTCGCCGAGGTGCTGAAAGCTCTCGCTGCCCTCGGTGTGCCAGTTGTCGGGGTCGCTGCTGAAATTCGCGAGCTGCTCCGGCCAGAGCTTCTCGACGTCGCCCCAGGTCATGTTCTCCCACACGCCCATGCACACCTCGCGCAGCTGCGGCTCGAGGTCGAGGCGCAGCGCGTGGTACTTCGTTATCGCCGTCGCCGTCGTGACGGTGCGGGAGAGGTCGCTCGAATACAGCGCGTCTATGTGTATATCTCTAAATCGCTCGGCGAGGGCTGCTATCTGCCTCATGCCGCGCGGGGTAATCTTTCCGTCGTGCCAGCCCTGGACGCGGCGGAAGAGGTTGCCCTCCGCCTCGGCGTGGCGTATGATGTATATTCTCGTCATAAAATTCCCTCCATTTCGGTGGAAAAGCGCCGTCGGATAAGACGGCGCTTATTTTATCTCTCGACGCCGAGTACCATATCGAGGCTGCGCCCTATGGCGGCGTTGTAATCATTTAAATCGTCGCGTATCTTTTCCTCGCGGCGGGCGGCAATCAGCGCGGCGGGGATGTCCGCCGTCGCGGGGATGCCGGGGTTATACTTCTCAAGGTTTTCGGCTATGAAGAGCTTGAGCCCCAGGGCCTTGGCCTCGAGTATGACTATGCCCTGACCCTCGTAGCGGCTGGTGAGCACGAAGCCGTCCATCTGCTCAAGGTAGTTGAAGGGGTTGTGCTGGTTGCCGAGCATGGTCACCATATCGGCTATGCCGAGGCTCCCGGCCAGCTTCTCGAGCTTCTCCCTGTCCGGCCCGTCGCCAATGAGGTAGAAGTGCAGGTCGTCCCTGTGCTTTCTGACCTCGGCGAGCATGGGAAACAGCAGGTCGTAGCCCTTCTGGTGGCAGAGCCTGCCGACGGAGCAGAGGTTATACTTGCTCTTGTCGACGGCGAAGCCCTCGAGCGGCAGCGCCGCCTTGCGGAAGATCTCGCCGGAGTCGACGTGGTTGGGTATGGGCGTGACGCGCTTATCCGTGATGCCGGAGACTCTGCGGAAGCCGTCGATGATGCCGGGGGAGACAGCGCAGAACTCGTCGAAATATTTGAGCTTTTCGTGGAAAAAATGCCAGAGTATGCGGTACTTCGGCTCGTTGCGGAGCTTGATCTCAATGTCGTTGTGTATCCACATGACGCGCTTTTTCGCCCTGACCGTGACGGCGGCGACGGAGCACTCGTTGCGGTAGCTGTTGAAATCGATGGCGACGTCGTACTCCTTGTCGGGCAGCGGCAGCTTTGCATAGCGGCGCAGCAGCTCGAAGTAGACGAGGCGGTTGAGCCAGAAATAGGGCTTCAGGAAATAAATTTTGAGATTCTCGTGCTGCGGCAGGTCGAAAAAGCACTGGTCGTCGAACAGAAAGAGGTCGACGGCGCACTTGCTGTAATCTATCTCGTTCAGAATGTTCACCAGGGCCTTCTGTATGCCCCCGACGCGCAGGTCGCACTGGAAAATTGCGATGGACTTCATCTATCCTCTTCCTTCGGAAAAACTTGACCTGATATAAATTGAATTGTATAATACTTTATGAATTTTTGCAAGGGAGACTTGGCCGTGTCGCTGCCTCGCGGTGAAAAAAAGAATAAGCGCCGGGGCATAGTCGTCTGCGGCTCCTACGGACACGGCAACGCCGGAGACGAGGCCATCCTCGAGGCAATCGTCGCCGAGCTGCGCCGCTCCGCGCCGGACTGCGAGCTGACCGTCCTCTCCCGCTCCCCCGCCGAGACGGAGAAAAAGCACGGCGTCAAAGCCGTCTACAAATTCAGCCCACTCGGCGTCGTGCGCGCCATGCTCGGCGCGAAGCTCTATATAAACGGCGGCGGCAGCCTCATCCAGGACGTCACCAGCAGCCGCAGCCTCTACTACTACCTCGGCACCATAGCCCTCGCCAAAATGCTCGGCTGCCGCGTCATCATGTACGGCTGCGGCATAGGCCCCGTCACGAGGCCGCGCAACCGTAAGATTGCCCGCTTTATAATAGACCGCTTTGCCGACACCGTGACCCTGCGCGAGGACGACAGCCTCCGCGAGCTGCGCGCCTTCGGCGTTGAGCGCCCCCGCGTGCTCGTCGCGTCCGACCCCGCCCTCACCCTCGAGAGCGCGCCCGACTCGGAGGTCGACGCCTGTATGCTCTCCCTCGGCCTCGACCCGCACGGCAAGTACATCTGCATAGTCCCGCGCAAGTGGCCGGGCTTCGGCGAAAAGGCCGCCGCCTTCGCCCAGTGCGCCGACGAGATATACGAAAAACACGGCCTTGAGACCGTGTTCCTCTCCATCGACCATAAAAACGACGCGCTCGCCGCCGAGCTCATCGCCCGGCACATGTCCGCGCCAGCCCACATAATCGGCGACGTGCTGCCCGTGCACCTCACCATAGGCGTGCTCGCGCGGATGCGCGCCGTCGTCTCCATGCGCCTGCACGGGCTGATCTTCGCGGCCTCGCAGGGCGTGCCGCTCGTCGGCGTGTCGTACGACCCCAAGGTGCGGGCTTTCCTGCACTACATCGGGCAGAACAGCTGCATAGACCTCGCCGAGCTCGGCAGAGAGCGCCTGATCTCCGCCGCCGAGGCCGCCCTCTCCCAGTGGGGCGACGGCGAGGCGCTCAAGGCCCGCCTGCGCCGCCTGCGCGAGCTTGAGAGCGTCAACACTCAGGAGGCCATGCGCCTCCTCGGCGAATGTTAAAGGAGGCCGACCTTGCTTAGAACCGCTGTGCTCGTCTCCGGTGGGGGACGAAACCTTCAGGCCGTCATCGACAGCCGCCTCTTCGGCGAGATACCGAACTGCGAGCTGGTGGCCGTAATATCCTCGAATCCGGAGGCCTACGCCCTCAGCCGCGCCCGCGCCGCCGGAATCGACGACTGCGTCGTCGACCGCGAGCTCTTCCCGAACGAGGCCAGCTTCTGCGAGGCGGTGCTGCGCAAGCTGCGCGACCTCGATATCGAGCTTGTCGTCCTCGCGGGCTACACCCACCCGCTCAGCCCCGCCATGATAAGGCACTACCGCAACAAAATCATAAACGTCCACCCCTCGCTCATGCCCGCATTCTGCGAGCCGGACTGCACCGGCAGAGTGCCGCACGAGCGCGCCATCGCCGCCGGGGTCAAAATCACGGGCGCGACGGCCTATTTCGTCACGGAGACGCCGTTTTGCGGCCCGATTATACTCCAGCAGGCCGTCGAGGTGCGAGACGACGACACGCCCCTCACGCTTCAGCAGCGCGTCATGGAGGAGGCCGAGTGGAGCATACTCCCCCGCGCCGTCGCGCTCTGCTGCGCCGGGGCAATCAAAGTCGAGAACGGGCGCGTCGTGCCCGCCTAAATTCGCGAAACCGCTTGACAAAACGCGAGAAAATGATATTGTAATTGTCAGAAAAGGCTGTGTCTTTTTCGACAATCTGTTCGCGGCTGCGCCGCGAATTCTCCGAAGGTTTTAAATAAGTTTATAATATAATGGAGGAATTTTCACATGTCTGATATGTCCGTCATCATCGAGGGCTCCGGCCGTCACATCCACGTCACCCGCGAGCACCTTGACATACTCTTCGGCAAGGGCTTCGAGCTCGACCAGAAGAAGATGCTCAGCCAGCCCGGCCAGTTCGCCACCAGCTGCAAGGTCACCGTCACCGGCCCCAAGGGCAGCCTCAAAATGTCCATCCTCGGCCCCTGCCGCAAGGAGACCCAGATTGAGCTGAGCTTTACCGACGCCCGCGTCGTCGGCCTCGACTGCCCCGTCCGCGAGAGCGGCGTCCTCGCCGGCTCACCCGGCTGCACCGTCACCGGCCCCTGCGGCAGCGTCGAGCTCACTCAGGGCTGCATCATAGCCAAGCGCCACATCCACATGACCCCCGAGGACGCCGAGCGCTTCGGCGTCGAGGACAAGGAGATTGTCCAGGTCAAGGTCGGCGGCGAGCGCGCCCTCATCTTCGACGAGGTCATCTGCCGCGTCAGCCCCAGCTACGCCACCTTCATGCACGTCGACTACGACGAGATCAACGCCGCCTCTCTCTTCGGCAAGGATCCCCGCGGCGAGATTATCAAGAAGTAACTATTCAACAAATCCAAAAGGCCCCACCTCATAGTGGGGCTTTTTAATTGAGGAGACGACATTGGACAGAGAGTTCTACATGCGCGAGGCGCTCGCCCTCGCCCGCGAGGCTTTCGAGCACGGCGAGGTGCCGGTCGGCTGCGTCATCGTTGACGGCGGCGGCAGCATCATCGCCCGCGGGCGAAATATGCGCGAGGAAAAGCGCCAGACCCTCAGCCACGCCGAGTGCGAGGCCATCACCGCCGCCTGCTCCGCGCGCGGCGACTGGCGGCTTGAGGACTGCTCGCTCTACGTCACGCTCGAGCCGTGCCCCATGTGCGCCGGGGCCATCATAAACGCCCGCATAGGCACCGTCGTCTACGGCGCAAAGGACGAGAATATGGGCGCCTGCGCCGGGGTGCTCAACCTCTTCGAGGAGCGCTTCGGCTTCCGCCCCGCCGTCTACGCCGGTGTGCTCGGCGACGAGTGCGCCGCGCTCATGGCCGAGTTCTTCCGCCGTCTCCGCCGCTAAATACAATTTAATATGAGGTGTAAAATGAAAAAATTCAAAACCGCGCTCTCTCTCATTCTCGCGCTCGCCATGCTGCTCGCCTGCTCCGCCTGCGGCGGCACCCAGGAGTCCGCCCAGCCGAGCGCCGAGCCTACGCCCGAGACCGTCTCCCCCTCGCCGGAGGCTGAGGGCATAGTCCTCACCGACCAGGCCGGGCGCGAGGTCGCGCTCGACGCCCCGGCAGAGACCGTCGTCAGCTGCTACTACATCAGCACCTACGCCATGATTGCCCTCGGCGCGCAGGAGCGCGTCGTCGGCCTCGAGAAAAAGGCCGACACCCGCCCCATCTACTCCATGGCCGCGCCGGAGCTTATCGAGAAGCCCGCCGTCGGCACCATGAAGGAGCTGGATGTCGAGGCCGTCGCCGCCCTCGCGCCGGAGCTGGTCATCATGCCCGCCGCCCTCATCGACTACGCCGACACCCTCACCGAGCTCGGCATACCCGTCATGGTCGTGAACCCCGAGGGTCACGATGAGCTGGTCGAGATGCTGACGCTCATGGGCGCCGCCCTCGGCCTTGAGGAAAACGCCGCGGCGCTCGTCTCCTACTACGACGAGCAGCTCGCCGCCATAGAGCAGCTCGGCGCGGACTCGGAGAAGCCCTCCGTGCTCATGCTCTCGAACTCCAGCTACCTCTCCGCCGCCCCCGCCACCATGTACCAGAGCTCGCTGATTGACGCAGCCGGCGGCGTCAACGCTGCCTCTGAGCTTGAGGGCGACTACTGGACGGAGCTGTCCTACGAGGACATCATCGCCATGTCCCCCGAGGTCATAGTCATCCCCGCGGGCGCGGACTACACCGCCGCCGACGTGACCGGCGACGCGCAGCTCGCCAATCTCCCCGCCGTCCAGAGCGGCGCTGTGTACCAGATGCCCTCCGGCCTAGAGGAGTGGGATTCGCCCATACCCTCCGGCATACTCGGCTGCATGTGGCTCGCGAGCGTGCTGCACCCGGACGAGTACAGCTTCGAGGACTTCACCGCCGACGCGCAGGAGTTCTACCGCAGCTTCTACGGCTTTGAGCTCGACGCCGCGCTGATCACAAAATAAATTCCGAAAGGGGAAAGCTCCATGCACACGCAAGCCCGAAGCGCCGCCGTCACGGCGGCCTGCCTCCTCACCGTGGGGGCGCTGGGCCTTGTGTCGCTGTGCGTCGGCAGCTTTCCCCTCTCTCTTTCGCAGATAATGTCGCTGCTCGCCGGGCAGCTCGGCGGCACGATGGAGCACCAGGTGTTCTGGCAGCTGCGCTTCGCGCGCATGTGCATGGCCGCCGTCACCGGCTGGGCGCTGGGGCTGGCGGGCGGCGTTTACCAGACGGTGTTCCGCAATCCCCTCGCCTCGCCCGACCTCACCGGCGTCGCCTCCGGCGCCTCGCTCGGCGCGGCCTGCGCCATAGTGCTCGGCGCGGGGACGAGGCTCGAGATCATGGCAGGCTCGTTTTTCGCGGGGCTTATCGCCCTCGCGCTCGTGCTCGGGCTTGTCTCCGCCGCGCGGCTTGAGCGCACCGGCAGCTACATCCTCGCGGGCGTCATCATATCCTCGCTGTGCGAGGCGGGGCTGATGCTGCTCAAGACAGTCGCCGACCCGGAGCGCGAGCTCGCCGCCATAGAGGTGTGGACTATGGGCAGCCTCTCGGCCATGACGGCGGACAAGCTGCCGCTGCCCGCCCTCGCCGCCGCGCTCTGCTCGGCGGCTCTGCTGCTGTTCCGGCGGCAGACGCTGATGCTCTCGCTCGGCTCGGAGAGCGCGCGCGGCATGGGGCTGGACGTGCCCCGCTGGCGCGCTCTGCTGCTCGGACTGACGACGCTGATGGTCGCCGCCGTCGTCTCCGTCGTGGGCGCGGTGGCATTCGTGGGGCTTATCGCCCCGCACATAGCGGCGCTGCTGCTCCGGCGGCGCGGCGGGGTATACCTGCCGGTGTGCGGGCTGGTCGGAGCAGCGGTGCTGCTCGCGGCGGATTTGCCCGCGCGGCTACTCAATCTGCCGCTCAGCATATTCACGGTGCTCATGGCCGTGCCCGTGCTCGCCATGCTGCTTCTGCGCGGAGGGAGGGACGGCGATGCTTGAGCTTAAAAGCCTCACGGCGGGCTACTCGGAGCCTGTGGTGCGCGGCGTGAGCTTCACCCTGCGCGAGGGCGAGTTTGCCGCCCTCCTGGGGCGCAACGGCAGCGGCAAGACGACGCTGCTGCGCGCCATAACAGGCTCGGCGCGCCGCTTCGGCGGCGAGGCGCTCGTCTTTGGGGAGGACTGCGCCGCCATGTCCGCGAGAGCGCGCGCGAGGCGCGTCGCCCTCCTGAGCCAGAGCCTGCCCGCCCCTCCGGGGCTTACGGTGCGCGAGCTTGTGGAGATGGGGCGCTACGCTCACGACGGGCTGCTCCGCCGCAGCGCGGCCTCGCCCATAGCCGTCACTGATGCCGCGCGGCTCTACGGCATAGAGAATCTGCTCGGGCGCGACTGCGCCTCGCTCAGCCAGGGTCAGCTCCAGCTCGCCCACCTCGCGCGCATCGAGGCGCAGGGCGCTCCGGTCATGCTGCTCGACGAGCCGAGCAGCGCCCTCGACTGCGTAAACGCCCACAATCTCTTCGAGAAGCTCAGCCGCTCGCTCGCGCACGGCAGCCGCTGCGCCCTCGCCGTGCTGCACGACCCCGCCCTCGCCCTGCGCTGGTGCCCGCGCTGCCTGCTGATGGAGGGCGGCCAGCTGCTCGCCGACCTGCGCCCCGGCGAGCTGAGCGCCCCGGAGCTTGAGCGCGCCCTGCGCCTGCTCTATCCGCGCCTGCGGGTCAAAGAGGACAAGGACGGCGCGCGCCGCTTCTGCTATATTGAGTAAAACGGAGAAAATGCCGCTTTTTGTCGAAAAACGGTGAATTTTGCCCGTTTCGCTGATATAATGTCCCTCGCAAACAGAGATGGAGGATTGAAATGAAAAACTACTCTACGCCATACGAATTCAAAGGCTCGCTGCCGCTGCGCCAGGCCATACCGCTGGGACTTCAGCATGTGCTCGCCATGTTCGTCGGCAACCTCACGCCCATACTCATAATCACGAACCTCTGCGCCGCCTCCGGCGGGGCGGAGAGCTTCGCCGCCGTGCAGGTCTCGCTCCTGCAAAACGCCATGCTCGTCGCGGGAATAGTCACGCTCGTGCAGCTCTACTCCATAGGCCCCATAGGCGGCCAGGTGCCTATCATCATGGGCACCAGCTCCGGCTTCATCGGCGTATTTCAGAGCGTCGTCGGCGTCATGGGCGGCGGCATAGTCGCCTACGGCGCAATCATGGGCGCCTCGATAATAGGCGGCGTGTTCGAGGCCGTGCTCGGCGTGTTCCTCAAGCCGCTGCGCCGCTTCTTCCCCGCCGTCGTCACCGGCACGGTGGTGCTCTCCATAGGACTCTCGCTTATAAGCGTCGGCGTCGCCTCATTCGGCGGCGGCTCCGGCGCGAAGGACTACGGCTCGCTCGAGAACCTCGCCGTCGCCCTCGCCGTCATGATAATCGTCCTCGCGCTCAAGCACGGCGCGAAGGGGCTTGCCAGCTCCTCGTGCATACTCATAGGCATCATCTGCGGCTATGTGATTTGCGCCGTCATGGCGCTCGTGCTCCCCACCACCGGCCTCACCGCCGACGGCGTGGAGTACACCAAGGCCTGGGTGCTGAACTGGGACAAGGTCGCCGAGGCGAGCTGGTTTGCCATCCCGGAGCTTATGCCGGTGAAGCCGGTGTTTGACCTGCGGGCCATACTCCCCGTCATGATAATGTTCATCGTCACCGCCGTCGAGACCGTCGGCGACATCTCCGGCGTCACCGAGGGCGGCATGGGCCGCGAGGCCACCGACACCGAGCTCTCCGGCGGCATCATCTGCGACGGACTCGGCTCCTCGTTCGCGGCGCTGTTCGGCGTGCTGCCGAACACCTCGTTCAGCCAGAACGTCGGCCTTGTCGCCATGACGAAAATCGTAAACCGCATGGCGCTTGCCTGCGGAGCTGTGTTCCTCGTGCTGTGCGGCCTGCTGCCGAAGCTCGCCGCCGTCGTCTCCATCATGCCGCAGAGCGTGCTCGGCGGCGCGGCGGTCATCATGTTCTCGTCGATTGTGATGAGCGGCATACAGCTCGTCACGGTCAAGCCGCTCACGGCGCGGAACATGTCCATAGTCTCCGTGGCGCTCGGGCTTGGCTACGGCCTCGGCGCGAACAGCGCCGTCCTCTCCGGGCTGCCGCAGTGGGTACAGCTCATTTTCGGCGGCTCCGGCATAGTCCCCGCCGCCTTTGTCGCGATTCTGATGAATATTCTCCTGCCGGAGGATAAGTAAAATCGAAGTGCTCTGCCCCATAGGGGGAATAATTCGAAACCCGTTTTCTTTTGTAAAAGAAAACGGGTTTCGAGCTTCCCAAAAGAAAACACGCGGGGTCGCCAGAAAGCGCGTCGTTTTGTAGTTTCAGGTTTTCGCCAGCCCGCCGCCCGCGTATCTGAGTGCAAGTCTCTGTAGAGCGGCTGTAAAGGGAATTCGTATAGCGCTCTCACCCCCGGCCGCGCCACCCCGCTACGCTCCGGCGCTCGATTTTGCAATAGTTAGCAAATAAGCCCCTCGCCCGGACGCCTTGACTTTCAGACAAGTTATCAATGCCTGCGTCTACCGCTCCGAAACACGAAGCACCTGCCTCAGAGGCAGGTGCTTTCCAGTTTGGGCGAGAGAGCGTACTGTTAGAAACTCGGTAGTAATCGAGGCGCCCCTTAGTCGGCGCTTTTCTGCCGAATTCCTCGATATCGAGCGCCTCGTGGCGCGGAGTGGGATTGAGCGCTCTTCAATTCTAACGGCGCCGTGTCGGCGGCGCGCAGACCCGGATACGCGCTAAAAAGTTTCTTTTTGGAAGTGCGAAACCGTTTTTCTTTCTAAAAGAAAAATGGTTTCGCATTGAGTGCTGTGGGAGTCCGGCGCGTCCGACCCCAGCACCTCCAACCTCTGCGCGCTGGCCAAGCTCTATGGCGTATCCGTCGAGGAGCTGCTGCGCGAGGCGCTCTGAGGGCTTTACCAAACGGAGTGCGGCGTGTTATAATTGATATAATACGACACGGAGGTGCATTACCGTGCTTTCCATCAAAAACTACGTCCGCGCCCAGAGCCTCGACGAGGCCTACGCCCTCTGCCAGAAAAAGAGCAGCGCCGTGCTCGGCGGCATGCTGTGGCTCAAAATGCAGCGCGGCGGCGTCGACACCGCCATAGATCTCTCCGATTTGGGGCTTGATAAGATAGAGGAAACTGAGAGCGAGTACCGCCTCGGCGCAATGGTCACTCTGCGCGAGCTGGAAAAGCATCCCGGCCTCGACGCGCTCACCCAGGGCGCAATGGCCGAGAGCGTGCGGCACATAGTCGGCGTGCAGTTTCGAAACCTCGCCACCGTCGGCGGCAGCGTCTTCGGGCGCTTCGGCTTCTCCGACGTGCTCACCATGCTGCTCTCGCTCGAGGCGCGCGTCGCGCTCCACGGCGCGGGGATTATGAGCCTCGAGGATTTCGCCGCCTCCGGCATAAGGCGCGACATACTCACGCATGTCATCATCCCCAAAACCCCGCGAAAATGCGTCTACCTCTCGCAGCGCAACATATCCACCGACTTTCCCGTGCTCACCTGCGCGCTCTCTCGCTCGGACGAGGGCGTCCTCTGCGCCGTCGGCGCGAGGCCGGGGCGCGCCGTCTGCCTGCGCGGCGACGTCGCAAAGCTCGCCGATGGCCTCGTCTTCGGCTCGAACACCCGCGCGAGCGCGGACTACCGCCGCGAGATCTGCCGCGTGCTGATAAGGCGCGGACTCGAGAGACTGGAGGGCTGAGACATGGAGATCAGGCTCACACTCAACGGCAAAAAGCTCGCCGCCGACGTCGCCGCGGACGAGCTGCTCATAGACTTCCTGCGCGCGCACGGCTGCCTCAGCGTCAAGCGCGGCTGCGAGAGCTCGAACTGCGGGCTGTGCACCGTGCTGATGGACGAAAAGCCCGTCCTCTCCTGCTCGGTGCTCGCCGCGAGAGCCAACGGGAAAAGCGTTTACACCCTCGAGGGGCTTCAGGCCGAGGCGGAGGACTTCGTCGGCTTCATCGCCGACCAGGGCGCGGAGCAGTGCGGCTTCTGCAACCCCGGCTTCGTCATGAACACCATCGCCCTGCTGCGCGAGAACCCCGACCCCACAGACGACGAGATTCGCGCATTCCTCGCGGGCAACCTCTGCCGCTGCTCCGGCTACGAGGGTCAGCTGCGCGGCATCAGGGCCTACCTCGACAGCCGAAAGGAGGCGCGAAATGGATAAGCTCAAATCCGTCGGCCAGCCCGTCCGCAAAAAGGACGCCATGTCCCTCCTGCTCGGCAAGCCCGCCTACGTCGACGACGTCACGCCGCGCGACTGCCTCGTCGTCAAGGTGCTGCGCTCGCCGCACGCCCACGCCATAATCGAGGAGATAAACACCGCCGTCGCCATGAAGGTACCCGGCATCGTCGCCGTCTACACCTGGGAGGACGTGCCGCAAAAGCGCTTCACCATGGCCGGCCAGACCTACCCGGAGCCCTCGCCCTACGACCGCCTCATCCTCGACAGGCGCGTCCGCTTCGTCGGCGACGCCGTCGCCATAGTCGCGGGTGAGACGGAGAAGGCCGTCGACCGCGCGCTGAAGCTCATAAAGGTCAAATACCAGGTGCTCGAGCCGGTGCTCGACATGCACGACGCGCTGGACGGCGAGATACTCGTCCACCCCGAGGACAACTGGCGCTCGCTCTGCCCCGTCGGGGCCGACAACCGCCGCAACCTCTGCGCGAGCGAGACCTGCTCCGACGGCGACGTCGACAAGGTGCTCGCAGACTGCGCGCACGTCGTCGACCGGGTCTACCACACGAAGGCCTGCAACCAGGCCATGATGGAGACCTTCCGCACCTACACCGAGATGGACCACTACGGGCGGCTGCACGTCGTCTCGTCCACGCAGATAGTGTTCCACGTCCGCCGCATACTTGCAAACGCGCTGGACATTCCCAAATCGAAAATCCACGTGGAGAAGCCGCGCATAGGCGGCGGCTTCGGCGCGAAGCAGACCGTCGTGGCCGAGGTCTACCCCGCTTTCGTCACCTGGAAGACCGGCCGCGCGGCGAAAATGATTTACTCACGCGTCGAGAGCCAGATTGCCGCCTCGCCCCGCCACGAGATGGAGGTACACGTCCGCCTCGGAGCGAGCGACGACGGCACCATCCGCGCGCTCGACGTCTACACCCTCTCCAACACCGGCGCCTACGGCGAGCACGGCCCCACCACCGTGGGCCTCTCGGGTCACAAGTCCATCCCGCTCTACACCGGCAACCTTGAGGCATTCCGCTTCGCCTACGACGTCGTCTACACCAACCGCCAGTCGGCGGGCGCGTACCGCGGCTACGGCGCGACCCAGGGCATCTTCGCCGTCGAGTCCGCCGTGAACGAGCTGGCCGACATCCTGAATATCGACCCCGTCGCCCTGCGCGAGAAAAACATGGTGCGCGAGGGTCAAATTATGCCCGCCTACTACGGCGAGAAAGCCAACGCCTGCGCGCTCGACCGCTGCTTGGCGCACTGTGCCGAGATGTTTAACTGGAAAGAGAAGTTCCCCGTCCGAGATATGGGCAACGGCAAGGTGCGCGCCGCGGGCGTCGCCATGGCCATGCAGGGCTCGGGCATATCCGGGGTCGACGTCGGCTCCGCCACCATAAAGCTCAGCGACGAGGGCTTCTACAACCTCACCATAGGCGCCGCCGACATGGG
>CALWXY010000199.1 GCA_944385595.1 uncultured Oscillospiraceae bacterium | reverse complement strand
TGCGCGCCGCGGGCGTCGCCATGGCCATGCAGGGCTCGGGCATATCCGGGGTCGACGTCGGCTCCGCCACCATAAAGCTCAGCGACGAGGGCTTCTACAACCTCACCATAGGCGCCGCCGACATGGGCACCGGCTGCGACACCATCCTCGCCCAGATTGCCGCCGAGTGCCTCGACTGCCCGGTGGAGAACATCGCCGTGTTCGGCGCGGATTCCGACGCCTCGCCATACGACTCCGGCTCCTACGCCTCCTCCACCACCTACGTCACCGGCAAGGCCGTCGAAAAGACCTGCGAGCAGCTGCGCGGGCAGATCTGCGCCCTCGCCGCCGAAATGCTCGGCTGCGGCAAAGACGAGGTCGAGTTCGCAGGCTCCGGCGTGCGAAAGCTCGACGGCTCCGGCGAAGTCTCGCTCGCCGACATCGCCACGAAGTCGATGTGCGGCAACGGCACCGCCGTGCAGGCCACCTGCTCGCACTCCTCGCCTATATCCCCGCCGCCCTTTATGGTCGGCATGGTCGAGGTCGAGGTCGACACCGAGACCGGCTCCGTCGAGGTGCTGGACTACGCCGCCGTCGTCGACTGCGGCACGCCCATAAACCCGAACCTCGCGCGGGTGCAGACCGAGGGCGGCATAGTGCAGGGCATAGGCATGGCGCTCTTCGAGAGCGTCACCTACGACCAGCGCGGCAATATGGCCGAGAATTCGCTGATGCAGTACAAAATCCCCACGCGGCTCGACATGGGGCATCTGCGCGTCGAGTTCGAGTCGAGCTGGGAGCCAACCGGCCCATTCGGCGCTAAGTCTATAGGCGAGATTGTCATAAACACGCCCTCGCCCGCGATAGCGCAGGCGGTGTTCCGCGCCACCGGCGTGTGGCACCGCGAGCTGCCGATTACGCCCGAGAAGGTGCTGATGGGGATAAAAAGCCGTGGCTGAGCACCTCATCTACCTCGCTGCGGGCGCGTCGCGGCGCTTCGGCGGCAACAAGCTGCTGTTTGAGATAGGCGGCAGGCCGATGTTCCTGTACGGGCTTGAGACGCTCGCCGCCGTCGCGGCGGAGCGAGCGGACTGCGGCCTCACGGTCGTCTCGCGCAGCAGCGAGGTGCTCGATACTGCGGAGCGCCTCCGCGCGAGGGCGGTGTTCGGCGAGATGAGCGAGAGTGGCCTCTCGCACAGCATACGCTCGGCGCTCGCGGCGCTTGAGCCGCTCGGAGACGGCGACACGCTGCTCTTCGCCGTGGCCGACCAGCCGCGCATGAGCGGCGCGACCGTGCGCCGCCTGCTCGACGCCGTGCGCGGCGGCGCGCTCTGCGCCACCGCCGCATACGGCGAGAGGCCGGGCAATCCGACGGCATTCTCCGCCATCCTCGCGCCGGAGCTGCGCGCCCTCGAGGGCGACAGCGGAGGCCGCGCCGTCCTGCGCGCGCACGACGCCGACTGCGTCCGCGTACCCGTCGAGGACACAGCCGAGCTGTGGGATATCGACAGAGAATCCGAAACCCATTTTCTTTTGTAAAAGAAAACGGGTTTCGAGCTTCCCAAAAGAAAACACCGCAGACGGCAGACCCCGCGCCGTTTTGTCGTTTCAGGTGAGTGTCAGCCAGCCGCCCGCGGGGACGGGATGCGGAACCATTTTTCTTTAGAAGAAAAATGGTTCCGCGCCTCCAAAAAGAATCTTTTTTGCGCGTATCCGAGCTATCAGCGCCGCCGGTACGGCGCCGTCCAGATTGAAGAGTGCTCTGTCCCACTCCGCGCCACGAGGCGCTCGCCATGGGAGGAATTCGAGAGCGTGTGCTCCGACTTCGGGGCGCCTGGTCTCTACAGAGCCGTCAACCGTGCGCCCTTTCGCGTAACAAGAAAGCACCTGCCTCCGAGGCAGGTGCTTCGTTTTTCGGAACCGTAGACGCAGGCATTAACGAATCGTCTCTTTGCACTAAGGCGTCCTTGCGAGGCGCTTGGACGATAATCTCAGGAAAATTCAGCGCCGGAGCGAAGCGCTTTGGCGCGGTCGGGGGTGAGAGCGTGATTCAAATTTGATATAGCCGCTCTACAGACACGGGCACAGAGATACGCGGGCGGCTTCCTGACGAAAACCTGATACGAAAAAACGACGCGCTTTCTGGCGACCCCGCGAGATTCTTTTTGGAGGGGCGGAACCCTTTTTCTTCTAAAGAAAAATGGTTCCGCATCACCCCCTCCTGACCTCGATATAATACACCTCCGCGGCGGGGTCGAGCGCGACCTCCGTCACTCCGTTTTCCACATCGAAGCCAAAGCTGCCGCCGGCTATCTCGCAGTGCTCGAAATTCTCAAGCCGCGCCGTCAGCGTGCGCATCTCTATGCCGCTGCCGAGGCTCACCGCCAGCTCGTAGCCGCTTACGCCCTGCTTATCCGTGTGCGCGCAGTAGTAGTCGAAGCTCGCGTCTTTCAGGTACTCCGCCGTGACCGTGTCGCCCTCGCTCAGCTCCGTCTCGCACACCAGGAAGAACACGCGGTTCTGCGCCAGAATGTCGCCGTAGACCGTCTCAAAGTCCTCCCAGATATACGCACCCAGCTCGTGATAGCGCTCGAGAGTCCGCATCGCGACCGAGCAGATGAGCTCAAGCCGCTCTTCGAAATCGTTCTCGCCGAACTGGATGTAGGCACTCTTGTCGATGAACTCAATCATCGTCTCGCGCACGACCTCACCGAGCGTCGTCTCGCAGCGCACGACCTTCGCGCTCACGCCCTCAAGCTCGTTGCCCTCGGAGCAGTCGCCGGTGCGGTAGCCGGTGACCACCGGCTCCGTGATGTCCTCGCCCATGACGATGAGCATCCGCGAATAGCCCTCGCCATGGCCGCCGGAGAAATTGCGGCTCATAGTGCCGTTCTCCGAGTCCCAGCTGCCGCCGTTGAAGCCCCAGCTCCACACAGTGGTCGCGTCGTAGTCGAGGGTGAAGCTCAGCTCTACCGTCGGGTTCAGGTTCTCCTCGCTCTCCGGCGGGACGGAGACGTCCTCGACGCGGTAGACGATGACCGGCGTGTCCGCAACCGCGGAGCCGCCGTCGAGCGCCGAGCGCATATATTCGCCGCTCGAGAGCACGGCCTTGAGGTCGCTCCAACCACTTATGCCGCTCGAGTAATCATAGCTCCCGTAGCCCTCGCCCGCGTAGTAGCCCGCGAGGTCGCCGGCAAACAGCTCGCCCGCGAGCAGCTCGCCGTTTTGCGTCAGCGTCGGGATGTGTTCATCCAGATAGCGGAACGAGCTGACGAACGGCATGACGAGCGTTGTCTCGCCGTCGCCGCCGTGCAGCACATAGCTGTCGCGCACGAGCACATCGGTGCCGCTGCTGTAGTAGCCGCCGTCGGGGTACCACTCCTCATACTGCGCCCGCGCCTCTGCGCGCTCGGCGTCGCTCACCGAGTCGGGCAGCTCGGCCACGAGGTCGTCTATGCTGTGCCACACCGGCGACCAGGCCGAGAAATCGAGCGCCACGCTGCGCTCGGCGGCGAGGCCGTCGGAGAGCGCGGTGAGCGGCAGCATCGCGCCCGCGTAGGACATGAAGCTCTCCGGCACGCTCTGCTCTGCCTCTGCGTTTTCCGGCGCGCCGCTCTCACCGGCGCTGCCGCCCATGCGCGGCAGCACGGTCACAACTATCAGCGCCAGCGCCGCCGCGACGGCGGCAAAGCGCATGAACACCCGCCCGGCCCTGCCGGGCTTTTTCTGTTCTATGTGCCTGTCGGAGACATCCGACATGGCCTCAAAAATATCGTCAGGTCTCATACGGAAAAGCCCTCCTTTTCCAGATGCGCGCGCAGCGAAAGCCGCAGTCTGTGCAGCCGCTGCGCGCAGCGCGGCAGACTGAGCGAGGACGCTATGTCCTTCACCGCCTCGCCGTACCAGTAGCGGCGCACGAAGACGTATCTGTCCGTCTCGCCGAGGGTGTCGAGCCAGCGGTCTATGCTGCGCGCGAGCTCGCGCCGCTCGGACTCGGCGACGGGGTCGCCGTTTCTGTCGGAGACGCAGTCGCCGAGCTCGGAGAGCAGCTCCTCGCCCCGGCTTCCGCCGCGTTTAAACGCCCTGTCGTGCCGGAGCCGGCTTATCGACAGATTGCGCGTTATCCGCGCGACAAAGCAGCGCAGCGACTGCGGACACTGAGGCGGGATCGCGCACCAGGTGCGGTGCCAGGTGTCGGCCACGCACTCCTCCGCGTCCTGAATAAGTCCGAGTATGTTCATGGCGAGGCCGCGGCACAGCGCGCCGTATTTGCGGTCGGTCTCGGCAATGGCCGTCTCGTCGCGGTCAAAGTACAGCGAGATTATATCTCTGTCCTCCATGTCCGCCCCTTCCCTTCGAAAGTACTTTCTACTTACTCAGACGCAATCCGTATGAGAATATCACGCGCTAGTCCTCGGTCATCACAAAAAGTTCGTTCGGCGTGCACTCCAGCAGCTGGCACAGCGCCTCGATATTGTCGTAGCGTATGGATTTCGTCTCGTTGTTCACCATACGGCTGAAGTTCTGATAGCTCATTCCCAGCTGCTTGTACAGCCAGTACTTCGTGTGCCCCCGCTCAGACAGCAGCCTCAGTACGTCTAATTTTACCATAAGATAAACCCTCCATACCAAAACGGAGACGCCGGGGCGTCTCCGTTTTTATTCAGCCTCGCAGAGTTCGCGCATCGCAATGCGCGAATAAAATTCAATCGTTTTCCGAGCGACATGCGCGCGATGGAAAACACTTCTCAGCCCGCAAGCGTGCGAGCCGCAGGCGAGTGCGCGCGGCGGGCTGCGTCTCCTCCGAAAAAGGCGCTCGCGCCTTTTTCGCTTATTTTATTGTCCCGTCCGGGTTGAACAGCGGGAGCTTCTGGAGGAAGGTGACGTCGCCGCGCTCGGCGGCGCTGCCCTCGGCGAGTATGGTCATCTTGCCCGCGATTATGCCCCCGGCGCCCTGCACCAGCTTCTCCATGGCGCTCATGCTGTTGCCGGTGGAGATGACGTCGTCGATGATGAGTATGCGCTTGCCGCGCATCTCCTCGGCGTCGCGCGCGTCGAGCACGAGGCGCTGCACCTTCTCGGTGGTGATGCTCTTCACCTCTATGTCGACGGCGCCCTGCATGTAGACCTTGACGCCCTTGCGCGCGAGGAAATATTTGTTCGAGCCGCTCTGGCGCGCCATCTCATACAGCAGGGGTATGCTCTTGGCCTCCGGCGCGATGAGGTAGTCATAGTCAGGCGCGAGCTTGAGTAGCTCCGCCGCGCAGTGGACGGTCAGCTCAACGTCTCCGAAGATGACGAAGGCCGCGATGTAGGTGTCGTCGCTGACGCGGCAAAGCGGCAGAGTGCGCTTTAGACCGGCGACGTCTATCTCATAGGTGAGCATTTCGATAAATCCTCCTAAAAATTTTTGGCTGAAAAACCAGAACGATTATACATGCTTTCCGAACATTTTGCAATACACCGCCACAAAAGCCTCGCAGAGTTTGCGCCCGCAGGCGCAAATAAAATTCAATCGTTTTTTCCGGGGACACGCGCCACGGAAAAAACTCTTCTCACGGAGCGCGCGTGGATTTTGCCGCCATGGGCGGCAAAACTCTGCGCGAAGCGGAGTGCAATCCCCTTTCTCGAAAAAGGCTCTGCCTTTTTCGAGAATTTAGTTGTCCATGGGCAGGCCGGTGAGGCGGCGGCGGATGAGGTCAAACGCGTTGTTCGCCGCGGCGAGGCGCACCCGCTCGCGCGTCTTGCCGAGGGTGAAGAGGCGGCAGTAGACGCCGTCCTTGTCCGCGAGCGCTATGTACACCTCGCCGACCTCGTGCCGTCCGTCGGTGTCCGGCCCGGCCACGCCGGTGATGCCTATGCCTATATCCGCGCCGAGCTTTTCGCGCACCTTCGTCGCCATCTCGCGGGCGACCTCCTCGCTCACGGCGCCTTTTTCGGCTATGAGCGCGCGGTCTATGCCGAGCAGGCTCGCCTTGCTCGCGTCGGAGTACACTGTCGCGCCGCCGAGGAACACCTTCGAGGCGCCTGCCATGTCGGTTATGCGCTTGGCCATGAAGCCGCCGGTGCAGCTCTCTGCCACCGCGAGGGTGACGCCCCTGTCGCGCATGAGGCCGAACACCGTCTCCTCAAGGCTCTCGGAGTCTATGCCGTAGATGACGCTGCCGAGCACGCCGCGCACCTTCTCAATCACCGGCTCCATCATCCTCTCGGCCTCGGCCTCGTTGTGGGCCTTCGCGGTGACGCGCAGCATGCACTCGCCCTCCTTGGCGTAGGGCGCGAGGGTGGGATTGCTCATCTCGTTCATCATGTCGCGCAGCTTAAACTCGACGCTCGACTCGCCCATGCCGAATATGCGTATGTTGTGCGAGACTATCGTCTCGTCGGACAGCGAGCGGAGATAGGGCATGGCGCAGTGGCGGAACATGGCGTTGCACTCGCGGGGAGGTCCGGGCAGCATGAGGACTATGCAGCCCTCGGCCCTGAACGCGCAGCCGGGCGCGGTGCCCCAGAGGTTCTGGAACACGGTGCAGCCCTCCGGCAGGTAGGCCTGCTGGAGATTGTTCTCGGTCATGGGCTTATTGAGCACGGCGAAATGCTGCCTCATACGCTCGGCGGCCTCCTCGTTGAACTCGAGGCCGAGTCCGAAAGCCCGCGCGAGCACGACCTTGGTGAGGTCGTCGCAGGTGGGGCCGAGACCGCCGGTGGTGATGATGATGTCCGCGCGCTTTTTCGCTATCTCGACGGACTCGGTGAGCCGCTCGGGGTTGTCGCCCACGACGGAGTGCCAGTAGACGTTGATGCCCAGCTCCGAGAGCATGACGGATATGTCGCGCGCGTCAGTATTGACTATGTTGCCGAGCAGCAGCTCGGTGCCGACGCCGAGTATCTCGGCTGTGTATACCTTGTTCATAGCTGAATTTTCACCCTTTCGATATTTTTAAAAGCCTCATTGGTGAGCGCCTCGACGTCCAGCGCCTTCTCCGCCTCGATAATTTCCTCGAGGGTCGGCTTCGTGCGCGGATGCCGCGGCGTGAACACGGTGCAGCAGTCCTCGTACGGGAGTATCGAGGTGTCGAAGGTGCCTATGCGCCGCGCGATCTCGATTATCTCGCGCTTGTCCATGCCAATCAGCGGGCGCAGCACCGGCAGCGTGACGCACTCCTCGGTGACGGCCATGGCCTGCATGGTCTGGCTCGCGACCTGGCCGAGGTTCTCACCGGTAACCAGCGCCGCGCAGCCGTTGGAGTCGGCTATCAGCTGCGATATGCGCATCATAAAGCGGCGCATGATGAGCGTGAACAGCTCCTCGGGACATTTCTCGCGTATCTCCTCCTGTATGTGTGTAAACGGCACGATCTCCACCGTGAGCCGTCCGCACCAGCCGGTGAGTATGCCCGCGAGCTCCAGCACTTTTTCTTTTGCCTGCTCGGAGGTGTAGGGGAATGAGAAGAAGTGCACCGGTATGAGCTGCACGCCGCGCTTAGCTATCATATATGTGGAGACGGGGCTGTCTATGCCGCCGGAGAGCAGCGTCACCGCGCGGCCGTTGGAGCCGACGGGCATACCGCCCGCGCCGGGCACTGCATTGCCGTGCACATAGGCCGCGTAGTCGCGTATCTCGACGTTCACCACGAGCTCCGGCTCGTGCACGTCGACCCGCGTCTCGGGGAAGCGCTCGGCCAGCTCGCCGCCGACGTACTGCGACACCTGTATGGAGGTCTTGGGAAAGCTCTTGTCGGAGCGCTTGGTCTCCACCTTGAAGCTC
>CALWXY010000198.1 GCA_944385595.1 uncultured Oscillospiraceae bacterium | reverse complement strand
TAAAAAGCACATCCACATGCCCTTCACCATCTGGACGCACCCCGGCATGGTCGACGAGGAGACGCTCAAAAAGCTGGTGTCCGTCGGCCTGATGGAGGTCATCATGGGCATACAGTCCGGCTCGCCGTACATCCGCCGCGAGGTGTTCCACCGCCGCGAGACGCAGGAGGACATCATCGAGGCGACGCGCGCAATCAGCGCCGCGGGCGTGTTCTGGGCGAGCTATGACTTCATGCTCCAGCACCCCTTCGAGAAGATAGAGCACCTCAAGGAGACCTATTACCTCGTCAAGCAGCTGCACGGGCGCTACGAGCTGCAGCTGCACGGCCTGAACTTCCTGCCCGGCACCGACATAGTGCCGATGGCCATAGAGCAGGGCTATTTCAGCCAGGGCGAGATGGACGCCGTCATGTACGCGCCCATGGAGGAGCAGTTCGGCGCCTACTGGAAGCGGGAGAACAGCGTCGAGAGCCGCCTCTGGTACGAGCTGACCTACCTGCTGCAATACAAAGACCTCCGCCCGCTGGCCGAGAAGTACGAGAGCGACCCCCTCGCCCACGAGAAGGAGATAGACGCCGCCTACGCCAAAGGCAAGAAAAAGGAAAAGAACCGCTACCTGTACAAGAAATCGCGCATTGCGCTCAAGCGGGTGCTGTTCTAATGAAAAAGGAGCCTCCCCGCGGAGGCTCCTTTGCGTTTATCTGGAGGGTACGGCGACGAAGCAGTGCCACTCCTCAAGCGAGCGGTGCTCCGTGATATCGAAGCCCGCTGCGCGTATCGCCGCCTCGACCTCGTCCTGACGGCCCTCGATTATGCCGGAGGTGACGAAGACGCCGTCCTTTTTCAGAAAGCCCGGCACCAGCGGCGCGAGCGGGATGATGACGTCGGACACGATGTTCGCGAGCACCAAGTCGTAGCCCTCGCCGAGCGAGCGGCGCATACCGGCGTCGGAGAGCACATCCCCGGCGAAGATCTTGAAATCCGAGCCGTCGATGCCGTTGAGCGAGGCGTTGTGCATGGCGACGTCGGGTGCCTTGGGGTCGATATCGCAGCCGCGCACCTCGCCGCAGCCGAGCACGCGCGCGCCTATGCCGAGTATGCCGCTGCCGCAGCCGAGGTCGAGCACTCGCGCGCCGGGAAAGACCAGCTGCTCAAGCGCTATGAGGCACATGCGCGTCGTCGCGTGGCTGCCGGTGCCGAAGATGAGGCCGGGGTCGAGCCGCAGAGGGACGCGCTCGCTGTCGCAGCTCTCCCACTCCGGGACGACGACGAGCTTCTCGCCGACCTCGATGGGGCGGTAGAACTCGCGCCAGTTGTTCTCCCAGTCGCTGTCCTCGATGTAGCTTATGGTGACGGTCTCGCCGCTCTCGCGCACGCGGCGCAGCGTGTCGAGCCCGTCGGCGTCGTCCGCGAGGTAGAACTTCACCCGGCTGACGCCCGCGAAGCGCTGCTCCAGCTCTTCGTCGACATAGTCCCAGTACTGGCGGTTGTTCTCGAGGAAGGCGCGGAAATCCGCCTCGTCCTCGATCACCATGCCGGGCACGCCCAGCTCGCAGAGCTTTTCGCACTTTGCGTCTATATCTTCGCTTTTCGTCTCAACAGAGGCCTCAATCCAGCGCATTTAAACAACTCCCAAACATATATTTTACTCAAGTGTAAGCCATAGCGCGGCCTTTGTCAATCGGCGCGGACAGCCTTGACAAATCATGGCGGCTATGTTAACATTTTAACAAATCAGACAAAGGGAAAGGGGTAAAATCATGGGCAGGCTGTTCACTTTTATCTACGCGGTGCTGGCGGGCGTCGCCATCGCCATAGGCGGCACGGTGTTCCTCTCGCTCGACAACAAGGTGATAGGCTCGCTGTTTTTCACAACGGGACTTTTCACCATAGTCACGCTGGGCTATAACCTCTACACCGGCAAGGTGTGCTATGTGTTTGAGAAAAACCGCGCCTTCGCCGTGGACGTGGCAATCATCTGGCTGGGCAACCTCGTCGGAACCTGGGCAGTCGGCGTGCTCATCCGCATGACGCGCATAGCCGCGCCGCTGGTCGAGAAGGCCGCGGGCCTCTGCGAGACCAAGCTCGGCGACGACCTTTTGAGCATATTCATCCTGTCCGTGTTCTGCAATATCCTCATCTTCATCGCCGTCGACAACTTCAACAACAACAAGCACGAGCTGGGCAAATACATAGCGCTGTTCCTGGGCGTGCCGGTGTTCATTCTCTGCGGATTTGAGCACTGCGTCGCCAACATGTTCTATTTCTCAATAGCGGGCATGTGGAGCGCCAAGACCTTTGGCTACCTGCTGGTGATGACGCTCGGCAACGCCGTCGGCGGCTGGATTTTCCCGGTGGCGCGGCAGCTGAAAAATAAATATGTAAAATAGTGGGCATACTTGCTAAAGCGCCGGAGCGGCAGCTCCGGCGCTTTTGAATTTGCGAAACTATTTTTGCGGCATGTGCGTCTATTAGACAGAGCCGCGAGGTTCAAGATCTTGAATTTCACTCCTAGGAGGAGATATCATGTCTAAGAAAACCATGGACATGCGCG
>CALWXY010000197.1 GCA_944385595.1 uncultured Oscillospiraceae bacterium | reverse complement strand
AAAAACATACACAACATGCAGTTTTTCGAGCGGATGCGGAGCAATATCGACTTCTGCGAGCTGTACGACGCGCGAATGCTGATTGAGCCGAGCCTCGCCTATTACGCCGCCATCAGGCGCACAGACGAAGACCTCGCCGTTATCGGCAGGGTCATGAAGGACGATATCGCCTCCATGCAGGGTCCCAAGAACGACTCCTCTGATTTCCCATTCCACCATTGGGTAGCCAGGACGGCGCACAACCAGCTGCTTGAGAATATGCTGGTGTCGATATTGGAGAAGCTGGGCTCAACGGAGTACTCCGATTTGTTCGAGCACGTCGACAAGGATATCGACCGCTCCAGCCAGGGCGACCACATGACTATAGTCCAGGCCATCATCTCGTCGAACGCGGCTCTCGCGCGCGAGCTGATGTCGAAGCACCTGAGCGACCGCCTCAACGTCATCAACACACCATATAAATACAGCTTCAGAACAGGAAAGAGTAAAAACAAATAGCGCACTTGGAGGAACAGAACATGAGAGAGATTACGCCCCGCATGAAGGGCACGGCGCTGATTATAATATCCACCATGGGCTTCGGCCTGATGCAGATATTTGTCGCGCTCACGAGCGACGCCATAGGCGTCATGGAACAGACCTTTTTCAGGAACCTCATAGGGCTCATAGTCGTCGGCATAGTGGCGACGAAGGAGCACATCTCATTTTTCGGCGAGCGGAAATATCAGCCGCAGCTGTTCGGCAGATCGCTGTCGGGCTTTGTGGGGATAATCCTGCTGTTTTACGCGGCCCGCAACGCGAACCAGGCGGACGTCACCATACTCAGCCGCATTTCGATGTTCACCATCACGCTGGCGGCGGCGCTCTTCCTGCACGAGAAGCTCACCAAAATGCACATACCCGCCATGGTGCTGGCCTTCGCGGGCGCATTCCTGGCGGCGAACCCGAGCTTCGACTCCAGCTTCCTGCCGCTGACCGCGGCGCTGATGAGCGCGATATGCAATACCGTCGCCTACACGCTGCTCTCGTATTTCGCGGGGCGCGTGAACCCGCTGACCGTCGTCATGCACTTCTGCGTGTTCAGCACGGTGGCGTCGATTCCGCTGATGGCTCCGGACTTCCAGATTCCCGGGGGCTGGGATTTGTTCTGCCTGCTGATGATAGGCGTGTTCGCGGCCGTCGGCCAGATAACCATGACCTTTGCATACAGACTGGCCCCCGCGAGCGAGATCAGCATATATAGCCAGAGCGCCATAATCTTCAACGCCATTTTCGGCCTGATATTCCTGAACGAGGTGCCGTCCTGGCGCACCGTCATCGGCGGAAGCATGGTCATAGTGGCCTCCATATTCCTGTTTATGTACAACCAGAGACACGCCGCCAAAAACGAGCTCACGCCGACGCATATGCACGCCGCGACCTCGGGCGGAAGAATCGCATAGAGGTAAAAATGCTCCCCAACTGGGGAGCATTTTCATTTTGATGGAATTATTTTGCCGCTATCGGCCAGAATATAGCCGAGGTGATGAAAATGGCGGAAAAGCGCCTGGGACGCCAGACCGTGTGCATGTCCGGCAAGGTCGGAGTGCTCTCGTCGGCCGCCGTCACCGGCGGCAAGGAGGGCGAGGGGCCGTTCGGCAAATACTTCGACTATGTGAGCGAGGACTCCTATTTCGGCGAGGCGAGCTGGGAGAAGGCGGAGACGCACATGCTCAAGCAGTGCTTCGAGCTGGCCTGCGGCAAGGCGGGCATAGCGCCGTCGGCGCTGGGCTATATATTCGGCGGCGACCTGCTCAACCAGTGCATAGCCTCGTCTTTTGCGATGCGCGACTGCAAAGTGCCGTTTTTCGGGCTGTACGGAGCCTGTTCGACTATGGC
Source organism: uncultured Oscillospiraceae bacterium (assembly GCA_944385595.1). Classification (GTDB taxonomy): domain Bacteria; phylum Bacillota; class Clostridia; order Oscillospirales; family Oscillospiraceae; genus Heteroscillospira. The sequence continues at coordinate 19,227 of CALWXY010000197.1, read as the reverse complement.
GGAGTCGCTCTCGCTGGCGGCGATGAGCATAGACGGGGGCTACTGCGATATGGCGGCGGCTCAGAGCTGCTCGCACTTCTGCTCGGCGGAGCGGCAGTTCCGCTTCCCGCTGGAATACGGCGGCCAGAGAACGCCGACGGCCCAGTGGACGGTCACCGGCGCGGGGAGCCTCATCCTCGGAGGCAGCGCGCCCGCGCCGTATATCACCCACGTCACGACCGGGCGGATAGTCGACGCCGGAATTTGCGACGCGAACAACATGGGCGCGACGATGGCCCCGGCGGCGCACGACACGCTGCGCGCGCACTTTGAGGACACGGGGCGCAGCCCCGCGGACTACGACGTAATCGTCACCGGCGACCTCGGCGCCGTCGGCAGCGAGGCGCTGTGCGCGCTGTTTTCGCGCGACGGGGTGAAATTCGGAGAGAACCACCTGGACTGCGGCCTGCTTGTGTTCGACCGGGAGAGACAGGACGTACACGCCGGAGGCTCCGGCTGCGGATGCTGCGCGAGCCTGCTGGCCTCGCTGCTGCTCACCGGTATGCGTGAGCGCAAGTGGAAGCGTATGCTGTTCGCCGCGACGGGCGCTCTGCTCTCGACGACCAGCTCGCAGCAGGGCGAGTCGATACCGGGCATAAGCCACGCGGTGGTTTTCGATATGGAGGGCTAGAATATGGCAATGGAGCTGCTCAGGGCCTTTGTCGTCGGCGGCGCGCTGTGCGCTGCCGGACAGCTGCTGATTGATAAAACAAGGCTCACGCCTGCGCGCATACTGTCCATATACGTTGTGACGGGCGTGCTGCTCGGCGCGCTCGGCATATACCAGCCGCTGGCAGACTGGGCGGGCGCCGGCGCGACGGTGCCGCTCACCGGCTTCGGCAATACGCTGGCCGACGGAGTGCGCCGCGCCGTGGCGGAGAAGGGCGCGCTCGGCGCATTCACCGGCGGATTCACGGCCGCCGCGGGCGGAATAGCGGCGGCGGTGTTTTTCGCGTTTGCCGCAGCGCTGATATGCAAGCCGAAGGAGAAGAAATAGAAAAAGCGCCCCATCTGGGGCGCTTTTTCTATTCTTTTACCGTCAAATCGGCGTAGCTGAGCCGAATCATTTTCTCAAGGTCGGTCGGGGCCATCTCAATCTGATGGCCGATTTTGCCCGCGCTGAAGAAGATGACGTCCTTATCGGAGGCGGTGGCGTCGACCACCGTCGTGAAGAACTTTTTCATGCCTATCGGCGAGCAGCCGCCGTGGATGTAGCCGGTGAGGGGGAGCAGCTCTTTTGATTTGAGCATCTCGATAGACTTCTCACCGACGGCCTTGGCGGCTTTCTTGAGGTCCAGCTCCTCGGCGACGGGTATGACGAATACATAGTGCGCGCCGCTCTTGCCGGAGGTGACGAGGGTCTTGAAAACCTTGGCGGGGTCCTGCCCGAGCATCTGCGCCGCCTCGACGCCGCTGAGCGCCTCGGTGGGGGTGTAGACGTGGGCCTTATACGGCAGCTTTTTCTTGTCGATAAGCCGCATGACGTTGGTCTTGTTGTCCATATCAGTCTTCCTGTCGTTTGAGTTTTACTCATTATATAATATTTGCCCGGCTGTGTCCATAGAGATATTGACGCACGGCGGAGCTCAGGCTATAATGTTAGTCAACTAACTATTGGAGATGAGCAAATGCAACAGGGCAAACGTATATGCGCCGAACTGAGGATGACGCACAATATGATGTCCACCTGCCTGAACCGCCACCTGCAGCAGTATGTGGACATGGACGGCGTCACCCTGCTGCACGGCCGCATAATCAGATATCTGTGCGCCAACCCCGACACCGACATCTACCAGCGCGACATAGAGAATCTGCTGGCCGTCCGCCGTTCAACGGCGACGACCATACTCAAATGCATGGAGAAGAACCGGCTCATAACCCGCGAGAGCGTCGAGTGCGACGCGCGCCTCAAGAAAATCCGGCCGACGGAGCGGGCGCTCTCGATACACGACTGCGTCACCCGCGAGCTGGACGCTCTGGACGCGCTGACGCGAAAGGGCATTAGCGATGAGGATATAGAGTGCTTTTGCCGCGTGCTTGAGCAGATGAGGCGGAATTTTTCATCTGCCGACGGGAGGTAGCTATGGTCAAAAAACTGATGGGCTCAATTCGCCAGTACAGGGTGAATGCGATAAAGGCCCCGCTCTACGTCATAATGGAGGTGCTGCTGGAGGTCTGGGTGCCGTTTCTGATGGCCGACCTCATAGACTACGGCATAGACCTCGGCGATTTCGGCTATATACTGCGCATGGGCGCGCTGCTGATTGCGGCCTGCGTGCTGTCGCTGCTGTTCGGCGCCGGCTCGGCGCGGCAGGCGGCCATAGCCTCCACCGGCTTCGCCGCGAACCTGAGGCGCGACATGTACCACAAGGTGCAGGAGTACTCGTTCGAGAACATCGACAAATTCTCCAGCGCCAGCATAGTCACCCGCCTCACCACCGACATCAACAATATCCAGATGGCCTTTCAAATGATAATCCGCGTCGCGGTGCGCTGCCCGGTGATGCTGATTGCGGCCATGATTATGGCCTCGCGGGTGAACCTCGAGCTGTCGATGGTGTTCCTCGCCGCGATGCCTCTGCTCGCCGTCGGACTGGGAATTATCATCAAAAACGGTATGCCGCGCTTTGAGAAGGTGTTCAGGGCCTACGACAAGCTGAACCTCGTCGTCCAGGAGAACCTGCGCGGCATAAGAGTGGTCAAGGCCTTCGTGCGCGAGGATCACGAGATCGAGAAGTTCGACGAGAACTCAAAGAACATATACCGCCTGTTCAGCGGGGCGGAGCGCCTGCTGGCGTTCAACATGCCGCTGATGCAGATAGCCTCCTACGGCTGCATGCTCACCGTCGCCTGGCTCGGCGCGAGGATAATAGTCCTCTCCGGCGAGACGGAGATGACCTCCGGCCAGCTTATGAGCCTCATAACCTACTCCATGCAGGTGCTCACCAGCCTGATGATGCTCTCAATGGTGTTCGTCATGATAACCATATCCCGCGCCTCCGCCGAGCGCGCCTACGAGCTGCTCACCGAGGAGAGCACCATAGCCGAGCCTGAAAACCCCGTCACCGAGGTAAAAGACGGCAGCGTGGAGTTCCGCCACCTCGACTACAGCTACTCCGGCTCCGACGAGCGCCTCTGCCTCAAGGATATAGACATATCCATAAAAAGCGGCGAGACCGTGGGCATCATAGGCGGCACCGGCAGCTCGAAGTCGACGCTGGTGCAGATGATACCCCGCCTTTACGACGCACTGCACGGCGAGGTGCTGGTCGGCGGAGTGGACGTGCGCGACTACGATATAGAGACGCTGCGAAACGCCGTGTCGATGGTGCTGCAGAAAAACGAGCTGTTCTCCGGCACAATCAAGGAGAATCTCCGCTGGGGCAACGAGCACGCAACCGACGCCGAGCTCGAGCACGCATGCCGACTCGCCTGCGCGCACGACTTCATAATGGAGCTGCCCAAGGGCTACGACACATGGATAGAGCAGGGCGGCACCAACGTCTCCGGCGGCCAGAAGCAGCGCCTGTGCATAGCGAGAGCGCTGCTGAAAAAGCCGAAGATTCTCATACTCGACGACTCCACCAGCGCCGTCGACACCCACACCGACAGCGTGATACGCACAGCCTTCCGCGAGGAGATACCGAATACGACAAAGCTGATTATCGCGCAGCGCATATCCTCGGTGCAGGACGCCGACAGGATAATCGTCATGGACGAGGGGCGCGTCGCGGCCCTCGGCACGCACGAGGAGCTGCTGAGAAGCAGCGATATCTACCGCGAGGTGTTTGAATCCCAGACGAGAGGAGGCGAGGAGAATGCCTAATCCCACCATGGGCGGACGCGGCGCCCGCACGGCGCCGCCGGACAGAAAGCTCGACATGGGCGCGACAAAGCGCCTGCTGCGCTACATCATGCGCTACAAATTCCGCTTTGCCGCTGTAGTGCTGTGCATAATCGCGAGCTCGCTGGTGAACGTCTCCAGCTCAATATTCATCAAGACCCTGATAGACGACTACGTCAAGCCCCTGCTGCTGGAGTCCGACCCGGATTTCAGCGGAATGCTCGGCCTTGTTACCGGCATGGGCTGCGTGTTTGCCGTTGGCATAATCTGCTCGCTCACATATAACCTCATCATGGTGTATATCTCGCAGGGCGTGCTGAAAGACATACGCGACGAGATGTTCGAGCACATGCAGCGCCTGCCGCTGCGCTACTTTGACTCGCACACCCACGGCGACCTGATGAGCCGCTATACTAACGACACCGACACCCTACGCCAGATGATTTCGCAGAGCATACCGAATATAATAATCAGCGTCATAACCATAGTCTCGGTGTTCTGCACCATGCTGTACCTGAATATCTGGCTCACCATGTTCGTCGTGGTGTTCGTGCTGATTATGATGCGCACTGTCAAGGTGCTCGGCGGGCGCAGCGGACGCTACTTCATAGGCCAGCAGCGCTCCCTCGGCGCGCTGAACGGCTATATTGAGGAGATGGTGAACGGCCAGAAGGTCGTCAAGGTCTTCTGCCACGAGGAGAAGGCCAAGGAGGCCTTCGACAAGCTGAACGAGGAGCTGAGAGTCAACGCCTCCTCCGCGAACAGCATAGCCCTGACCATGATGCCGATTCTCGCGAACCTCGGCAACCTGCAGTACGTCCTCATAGCCGTCATAGGCGGCGGCCTCGCCTGCGCGGGGGTGCCGGGCATAACCCTCGGCACGGTGTCGGCGTTTTTGCAGCTGAGCCGCAGCTTCTCAATGCCGATAAGCCAGGTTTCGCAGCAGATGAACGCCGTCATCATGGCGATGGCGGGCGCCGCGCGAATATTCGAGCTGCTCGACGAGCCCGTGGAGGGCGACGAGGGCAAGGTCACGCTCGTGGATGTCGAGAAGCACGCCGACGGCTCCATCACCGAGACAGCGCACAAGACCGGCCACTGGGCGTGGAAGGAGCTTCAGCCTGACGGCGCCGCACGCTATACGGAGCTGAGAGGCGACGTGCGCCTCAACTCCGTCGACTTCGCATACGTCGAGGGCAAGCCCGTCCTGCACGACGTGACGCTCTACGCAAAGCCGGGACAGAAGCTCGCATTCGTCGGAGCGACCGGCGCGGGCAAGACGACCATAACGAACCTGATTAACAGATTCTACGACATCTCTGACGGCACAATCACCTACGACGGCATAGATATAAAGCGTATCGCCAAAAGCGACCTGCGCCGCTCGCTGGGCATAGTGCTGCAGGATGTCAGCCTCTTCACCGGCACAGTTATGGACAACATCCGCTACGGACGCCTCGACGCCACCGACGAGGAGTGCATAGCGGCGGCAAAGCTCGCAAACGCGCACGGCTTCATATCCATGCTGCCGCAGGGCTACGACACTGTGCTCGAGGGCGACGGCTCCGGCCTCTCGCAGGGCCAGCGCCAGCTGCTCTCGATAGCGCGAGTCGCGGTGGCCGACCCGCCGGTCATGATACTCGACGAGGCCACCTCCAGCATAGATACCCGCACCGAGGCCATAGTCCAGAAGGGCATGGACTCGCTGATGAGCGGGCGCACCGTCTTTGTAATCGCGCATCGCCTCTCGACAGTACGCAATTCCAATGCTATAATGGTGCTCGAGCATGGCCGCATAATCGAGCGCGGCGACCACGAACAGCTCATCGCCCAGCGCGGCAAATACTACCAGCTATATACGGGCGCGTTTGAACTTGAGTGAGGGAGCTTTAGGCAGATATGAGCAAATTTTCAAAGACCATACACGAACACATAAAGAGAGATAAGCGTGCGTTCACGGTGTATATCGTGCTCAGAACTATCGTTATCGTCACGCTGGTGCGCGCCGCGATGCGTCAGGAATATGAGAGCGTTTTCGTCTGCGCGCTCTCGCTGTTCCTGCTGACGATGCCCGCTGTGGTCGAGCGCAAGCTCAACATCGACCTGCCGACCACGCTTGAGATCATCGTGATGGTGTTCATATTCGCCGCGGAGATTCTGGGCGAGATAGGGGAGTACTACGTCAAATTCGAGTATTGGGACACCATACTCCACACGACGAACGGCTTCCTCTGTGCGGCGATAGGCTTCTCGCTGGTCGACCTGCTCAACCGTTCGGAGCGGACGGCGCTGCGGCTGTCGCCGCTGTATATGTCCATCGCGGCGTTCTGCTTCTCCATGACCGTCGGCGTGCTGTGGGAGTTCTTCGAGTTCGGAGCCGACTGCCTCGTCCACACCGACATGCAGAAGGACACGGTTATCAGCGCCATTCACTCGGTGGCGCTCAACCCGACGGGCGCGAACAAACCTGTCGGCATTGAGAATATCACAAGCGTTGTCGTGAACGGCGAGGAGCTCGGCCTCGGCGGCTACCTCGACATCGGCCTCTTCGACACGATGGAGGACATGTTCGTGAACTTCGTCGGCGCGGTGGTGTTCAGCGTGATCGGCTTCTTCTACGTCAAGAACCGCGGACGCGGCAGATTCGCCAAGCGCTTCATCCCGGTCGTCCTCGACGAACCGGAGGACGCGCCGGAGAAAGAGAAATAAAAAACGGGACCGGAAAACCGGTCCCGTTTTTGCATGTGATTTAGAATTTTTCTATGCTGTCCAAAGGCAGAGTGAACAGCGTGACGCCTCCGACGTCAATCTCGACGGGGATGGCGGCGCTGGCCTCGAGGCCGTGCGAGCCAACCAGGGAAATCGGCATACGCCGGATTGTCTGTTTGCGCTTGCTGGCGTTTTCCTTGAGAATCTGGACGACCTTGTCGTGCTCATCATCGCTGACGCCAATCATGATGGTGATGTTCTTGCGGCGCAGGAAACCGCCGCTGGAGCTGAGGCGCGTCACGAAAAAGTGCTCTTTGTTGAGCGCGGTGACGACGGCGTCGTAATCGTCCTCCTGAATGATGGCAAGCAGCAGTTTGCTCATAAGATTCACTTCCTTTGAACGATAGATTTGCTACGCCTCTATTATACCGCAAAATGGCGCGGGATTGTGAGAAGAAACGGGAATTCAGAAATTTTTTCCAAACCTCACAAAAAACTCACCCGCAATTTGCTGAAACGGCTATTTTGCGAAGCTGGAGGCGGCGGGCAGGCCGTAGGCCGGCTCGGCTGCGCGGGCGGCGCGGTTGATTGCGCGGGCCATGACCTCGGTGGCGAGGCAGCCGAGCGCGTCGGGGTTCACGTCGACCTCGGCGGTGGACATGACGAATATGGTGTCGCCGTCGGCGGAGGTGTGCACGGGGCGGATGGCCATGGCGTAGCCGTTGTGGGCGATGCTCGCGAGCTTGTTGCACTGGGATTTGTCGAGCTTGGCGTTCGTGATGATGCAGCCGATGGTGGTGTTGCCCTTCCAGACGTCGCGGTCCTGACCAATCTCCTCATACATGGCTCTGGGCGTGGAGTAGAAGCCGCTCTTGTCCTCGGTGAGCAGACCGCCTATGATCTCGCGGCTGTCGAAGTCTATGACGTCGCCGAGCGCGTTGACGGCTACGATGGCGGCGCACTGAACCTCACCGAGCTGGACGGCGTAGGTGCCGAGGCCGCTCTTGATCATGCGGTCGACGCCGAAGTACTTGCCTATGGTGGCGCCGGTGCCCGCGCCGACATTGCCCTCGGCGACCTCGCCGCCGGCGTTTTTGCAGGCCTCATAGCCCATGGCCTTGTCGGGGCGGCACTTCGGGTCGCCGACGACGAGGTCAAAGAGCGACGCGCCGCAGACTATGGGGACGACGCCGCAGCCGACATCGAAGCCTATGCCTTTTTCCTCAAGGAACTGCATTGCGCCGTCGCCGGCCTCGAGGCCGAAGGCGCTGCCGCCGGAGAGCATGACGCAATGGATCTGCTGCACCATGTTGACGGGCTTGAGCAGCTCCGTCTCGCGCGAGGCGGGGCCGCCGCCGCGGACGTCTACACCGGCAAACGCGCCCTTCTCGCAGATGATGGCGGTGCAGCCGGTGCCTCCGGCGATGTTTTGAGCGTGGCCTATTTTTATTCCGTTAATGTCGGATATTTTAATCTCTTTCATCAAAAAGCCCTCCTAAACTGAGCAGGGGCAATAAATGCCCCTGCCGGTCGATTTGTGTTTGCAGCGCGTCAGCCAGCCTGGATGACCTGGACGGCCATGATGAGGGCTATGATGACGCCTACAACGCCCTCGCCGCCGAGCATACCGGCAGCGACGATGGTGTCGTTTCCGCTCTCCTTGACCTTAGGAGCGGCCTTGGAGAGGATGAAGTTCAGCGCGCCGCCGATGAAAGCGGTGGCGGAGAGGTAGAACGGGAGATAGATGCCGAGGCCGAGAGTGGTGACCGGAAGACCCGCGACGTAGAGGACGGTGGCGAGCACCAGACCTACTATGAAAGCGGGGAGATGGGCGATACCGCCGACCATGGAGGCGACGGCCGCAGCCTGGGCGGAGGGGAACATGGTGCTGCCGAAGACCTCGCCGCCGTAGGCGGTGACTAGAATCATGAGCACGCCGACGGAGACGACGGCGCCGATGAGACCGCCGATGACCTCGCCAATCCACTGGGCCTTGGGGTCGGAGTGGAGGATATAGCCGGAGCGGAAGTCGTTCATGACGTCGCCGGTGAGGCCGGCGGCGACGGCGACGATAGCCGCGACGTAGAAGGCCTCGGTGCCGCTCACGCCGGAGACGGCCTTGGCGATGATGAGGACGAAGATACCGAAGACCTCCATCGGGTTGATGCCCGAGAGGCCGACGCACTGGCAGGACATCGTGGTGGCGAGCCAGCAGCCGAGGATGGTGACGATGGCGGCGATGAGGGGCAGGTCAAGTATGAACACGAAGAGCGCCGCCAGAACGATTATGACAACGGGGGCCCAGCTCATGGGGATTATGCAGTCGCCGGACTCTTTCTTGGAGAACATGGGGCCGAAGAGGTCTTTGGCGCGGGGGATAATCTCCTTGATGAAGATGCCGAGACCGCAGCCGACCATCATGCCGAGTCCGAGCGAGGATTTGATGGCGGAGGCGGTGGCGGCGTCGAGGATGCCGGCGGCCTGACCGCCGATGAGGATGCCGACGTCACCAATCAGCGCGCCGAAGAACCACACGCCTATGTACAGCGGGCCGACTATGTAGCCGACGGAGATGAGCATGGGCGAGAGCCAGACGCCGAACATGGAGCCGTAGCTGGCGATGGAGCTGCTCATAAAGGTCGCGGGGATGACGAGCATATAGTCGCGCAGCCAGGTGAACACGGCGGAGATGCCGAGCGAGCCGAAGAGCCAGCCGGCCTTTTTGCCGCCCTCATCGCCGACGATGACGACATCCGCCGCCGCCTGACCCATAGCGTAGGGCAGGTTGGCCTTCTCTATGAAGTGCTTTCTCAGAATGGCGGTGAAGATGAGGCCGAGCAGCACGCCGCCGACGGTGATGACGAGGAGCTTTGCGAAGTCGACATCAGCCGAGGGGTCGAGCATGTAGATGCCCGGGATGGTGAACGCGAGGCCGCCCGCGACCATGGCGCCGGCGGACATTGCGGTGTGCGTGACGTTTATCTCATTGTAGTTGGTGTTGCCGAGGGCCTTGAGGCCGAACATGGAGACGAGCGCCACGAACATGATGGGCCAGGGGAGCGAGGAAATCTTCAGTGCTACGAACATGGACGAGCAGGTCAGGATAACGGAGCCGATGGCGCCGATTATCATGCCTCGAACAGTGAACTGCTGCCGGAACGATGCTGCGTACTTGGCATTTGTCTGTTCTTTCTGTGACATTTGAGATCCTCCCTTCTAAAACGACGATCGGTTATGACAGGCGCGGCCGAAACGGTGGTATGACAAGTGCAGGCCGGAGACATGAGCCGCAGCCCTGCTTTTCTACAAAAACATAATAACAATTTTTGCCGTACATTTCAAGCACAAAATTTGTGGAAAATGGCGGGCAATAAGAAAAGCTGTGAGCGAAATATGTTAAAAATTAATAAAAATCTGACAATCGAAGTCAAAATTTAATGACATTTACTGGAAATACCAAATTATGCAATAAAATTTGCCGCCGCCTTTTGTATGTTTCTTCCAGAAATATTGACATTTTTGAATCCAAATACGAATATTGCATACAAGTCGCGCGGAAGACGGGCTGACAAGACATATGACATCCGAGTATGTGATATAAATAATTTTTATATCACAGAGAGTGGCACAGCCCCTCCGCAAAAGGTAAATATGCATGTTTCACATAAAGAGGGGGAAATGTTTTGACCAGTAATAGATAAAAGATACTTGCTATCAGGGATTTGCTGTGGTAATATTATATAAAGGATTTTACAGTATTTGTAATTTCTTCTCTTTTTTGCGCCTGTAATCACCAATGCACTCCGCCGTGGGACGGCGCGCCATGCGATAAGCGCGGCAAATTAACGGCTGGTATGACCAGATACGTCTCAGCGGCGAATTGTGTGTATTCTGCGGGTTCGGAACTCCCGCCGGATATAAATCCATACAAAAAGGAGAGTGACATTATGGCGACAATGACGGCAGCTGCTTGGATGGGTGTTATGTTCGTGGTTGCTATGCTCATCCGTGCAAAGGTTTCATTCGTGGGGAAGGCTATGATACCGGCCTGTGTTATCGCGGGCGTGATCGGCTTCATCTTCATCAACACCACCGGCCTCGCCGGAACGACCAACAACGAGTACAACACAATTTCAGGTCAGCTCTACACCTTCCTCTTTATTAATATGGGTCTGACGCTCGCCGCGAACACGGGCGAGAAGAAAAAGAGGGAAAAAATCAGCGGAATCAAAGACCTCCGCGCCCGCATGGGCGACAGTATGGCCTCCGGCATATTCGGCATGGGCTCGTTCTGGGCGCTGGCCTACGCCTTCCAGGCGCTCATAGGCTTCGGCCTGCTCATGCTCATCGGCGGCTACTTCAATATGGACCCGGTCTACGGCCTGCTGCTGCCTTTCGGCTTCGCGCAGGGCCCCGGCCAGGCCATCACCTACGGCACGGAGATGGAGGCCTCCGGCTGGGCGGATGCTGTCCAGGTCGGCGTCACCTTTGCCTCGGCGGGCTTCCTCTGCGCCTTCATATGGGGTGTGCCGTTTGCCAAGAAGGGCATCAAAAACGGCGTGGCCTGCTCGAAGGTCAAGCTGAGCGACGACGTCGCCCGCGGCTTCCTCGAGCCGGAGAACCAGGACTACTACGGCCGCCTCACCACATACAGCGGCGCCATAGATACGCTCACCTTCCACGCGGCGCTGGTCGGAGTGTCGTGGATACTCGGTCAGCAGGTCGGCAAGCTCTGGGCGCTGATACCCGGCTACTTCGGCCAGCTGTTCTCAACGCTCCTGTTCTTTAACGGTATGCTCGTGGCCTACGCGATACGCTATATCCTCGGAAAAATGGGCCTCACCAAATTCCTCGACAGAGGTACGCAGAACCGCATTACCGGCTTCTGCACCGACATGATGGTCTGCGGCGCTTTCATGGCCATAGACCTCGACGTCGTCGGCAAGTGGACGGTGCCCATACTGGCCTGCTGCGCGGCCTGCGCCGTTGTGACCTGGGTGACCATGCGCTACTTCGGCGCGCGCTTCGGCGGCAGCAACGACTTCGAGCGCACCCTCGGCGAGTGGGGAACCGCCACCGGCACCAACGCCACCGGCATCTCGCTGGTCCGCATAGTCGACCCCGAGAACGAGACCACCACGGTCGCGGAGCTCGGCCCGGCGAACATCGTGAACGTCCCGGCCTCCTACTTCGTAATGCCCGCCATACTGGGCTACGCCGCCGGAGCAATGAGCACGACCTCGCTGATGATCTGCCTCTGGGGCGTCATAGTGGGTTACCTCGTGTTCATGGCCGTCGTGGGCTGCTGGGGCAAAAAGACCTTCGACATCCACAAGGGCGAGAAATACAGAGACGGCAAAGTCTACATGCGCCACGGTCAGCCCGTGGACGAATAATGGAAATTCAAGGGGGCGCTTTCCGGTGCCCCCTTGTCTGAACTCAGGGCTAATCGCCCGATTGCAAAGGAGGGAACTGCAGTGTTTGATTATTCGTATATAGACCTCGCGTTCAAAAACGGCAAAGTGATAACGGTGAACGGCAATGACGAGATAGCCGAGGCTGTCGGCATAAAGGGCAACAAAATCGTGTTTGTCGGCAGCAGCGCCGAGCTGGACACGCTCATCGACAGCCATACCCGCGTCATAGACCTCGCCGGGCGCACGCTCATGCCCGGCATAAACGACTCGCACTTCCACCCGATACTCAACGGCATGCTCGGCACGGAGCTGGACTCCGCCATGATAGACACCACCAATAAAAACTGCCCGAGTCTCGCCGCCATGCTGGAGCTTATCCGCGAGGCGGCAAAGATAAAAAAGCCCGGCCAGTGGATATCCATGATGGGCTACGAGCCGCTGCTGTTCCCGGAGAAGCGGCACCCGACGATAGAGGAGCTGGACGCCGCCGCGCCGGACAATCCGGTGCACTGCATGCACGGCGGCGGGCACATCTGCATGTATAACACGAAGGCGCTGGCCTATCTCGGCGTCTACAAGCCGGAGGACGCGGCCAAATACCCGCCCGACGAGGTCGAGGTCATAGACGGCAAGCTCACCGGCATGGTGCGCGGCCACACGCACTTCTGGCTCTGGGGCCAGGTGGAGTACACCGAGGAGCAGCAGCGCAAGGCGGCGCTCAAGTCGCAGAAAATCTGCCTTGAGAAGGGCATCACCTCCGTCGGCGACATGGGCGAGTGCGACAGGCCGTCCTACCACGTCATGCAGAAGCTCTGCCGCAGCGGAGAGTTTAAAATCCGCAGCTATATGGCGCTGCACAGCATATTCGGCAAGCCCTTCTCCAAGGAGGACAACGAACACTTCCTCAAGCTCGGCTTCATGACCGGCCTCGGAGACGAGCACTTCCGCATAGGCCCGTGCAAATTTATGATAGACGGCGGCACCGGCGGCCCGTCCTGCGCCACCAGGGAGCCGTACAGCCACGACCCCAGCCTTCCGCGCGAGAAGGGCTGGGAGCGGCAGGAGGTCATCGACTATATCCGCATGATAAACGCCGCCGAGTGCCAGGCCACGGCCCACGCCATCGGCGATGAGGCGATAGAGTACATGGTCGAGGGCTACGAGGCCGCCTTCGCCGAGGATCCGACGCTCCCGCAGCGCCGCCACAGGATAGAGCACTGCACCATAGTCGACCAGGATCTCATCGACAGAATGGCGAAAATGAATATCTGCCCGTCGGTCAACGCCGGCGTCGTGTGCCTGCTCGGCAAAAACCTTGCGAAATTCTACGGCCCGGAGCGCAACCGCTACCTCGGCGCGCTGCGCAGCATGCTCGACGCGGGCATAATGTGCTCGCTCCACAGCGACGCGCCCTCCGCCCCCTGCGGATTCCAGATTATCGACGGCGCTGTGAACCGCTATGACCGCGCGCAGAATTTCCAGTGCGACAGGACACAGGCGGTCACGCTGCTGGAGGCCATACGCTGCTGCACCCTCAACGCGGCCTACCAGTCGTTTGAGGAGGACATCAAGGGCAGCATAGAGCCGGGCAAGCTCGCCGACGTCATCGTGCTCGACCGCGACATCCTCGATATGGACACCATGGATCTCGACAAGGTGCAGGTCGACATGACCGTAATCGACGGCGTCATCGAGTATACCCGCTGAAAAAGAAAAAGGCCTGGGCTTAAAGCCCAGGCCTGAAGCGGATTTATTTGAGATAAGTGTCCTCTTTCGCCTCGATGAGCGCGCTGATGAGTTGGTTGTACGGAGCGTCCATGCCCAGCTCCGCCGCCTTTTTTACGACTGCGCCGTTAATCTTGCCGATTTCGGTGCGGCGCTTGTTGAGCGTGTCCGCCCGCATGGACGAGGTGTTGCCCGCGGTGCCGACGGCGACGGCCATGGCGTTTGCGCAGACGGCGTCGGGGTCGAAGCTCATACCCGTCGCGTTTGCGACGGCGACGGCCTCGCGCACCAGCAGCTCGGCGCAGCGGCGGGCGTTGGCGTCGTCGTTGATGTAGCCGTTGGGCACGTCGAGCAGGGCAGTGACGGCGTTGATGGCGATGTTCACGAACAGCTTGCCCCAGACAAGCTCGATGACCTTGTCGGAGCAGTCGACCTCAAAGCCCGCGCCGCGCAGCGCCTCGGCGACCTTCTCGGCGGTGGACTGATCCTCGCCCATGGCGCCGATGTGGGTCGGGCCGGAGCCGGCGTGGAAGATGTGGCCGGGGCCTTTCATGGTGCAGCCGTGGCTTGTGGTGCCGACTATGACCTGGTCGCGCGGGACGAAGGCGCAGATGTCGTCGCCGTTGCCGTAGCCGTTCTGCAGAGTGAGGACGGCTGTGTGCTCACCGATGACGGCGCGGTTTTTCTCCAGCGCCTCGGTGGTCTGGATTGATTTCACGAATATGACGGCGAGGTCGACCACGCCGACCTCATTGGGGTCGCTGGTGGCATGGGGGGTGACGTGGGTCACGGAGCCGTCGGCCTCGTCGATGTAAAGCCCTTTTTCGTTGATGGCGTCGACATGGGCCTGCCAGATATCGACCATCCAGACTTCGTTGCCGCGGGAGAGATAGCCGCCGTAGAGGCTGCCCATGGCGCCCGCGCCGAGAATAGCAATTTTCATAAATACAACCTCCCTGTAAAGAAGAAAACAGTTGTGGTATGACCTGCCTTACACTGACATTTTAATGCAGCGCCGCTTCGCTGTCAACAGCGAGCTTGCGCCGCGGCGGAAGGGGGAAGCTTATTTGACCGCATCCGGAAAGACACTCACGGAAGACGTCATGGAGCTGCTGCTCGACATGATAGTGAATCAGGGCGTCTACAAGCCGGGCGACAAGCTGCCGAACGAGCGCCAGCTTGCCGCTCAGATGGGCGTCAGCCGCACGACCATACGCGAGACCATCAAGGCGCTGTCGGCGAGCGGAGTCATAGAGATACGGCGCGGTGTCGGCAACTTTGTGTCCGACACTCCTGGCATACCGCACGACCCCTTCGGCTTCTCGCTGGAGTTCGACAAGCGCCGCCTGCTGGCGGACTGGTACAATGTCCGCATGATACTAGAATCAGAGGCCATGGAGCTGGTGGTCAAAAACGCCGCGGACGAGGAGCTCGACAACTGCGAGCGCCTGTATTACGAGGAGATGGCGGCGATAGAGCGCGGGGACGAGGATTTCATGCGCTTCGACACGGAGTTCCACAGCGCCCTCGCCAAGGCGACGCACAACGTCGTCATGGTGCGGATACTGCCCGCCCTCCACGGCTGGATAGACTACGGCAAAGCCGTCGGCGAGCTGTCGCGCCTCTCGGACAGAATCAAGGAGAACGCGCGCGAGAGCCACCGGGCGATTCTGCGTTTTCTCAAAAAGCGCGACGGTAAAGGCGCCGCCCTCGCAATGCGCTACCATATGCTCAGAGCCATAGAGGATATAGGCGCGGGTGAGGATTGACAAATAATTTTTGGTATACTACAATCAAGGTGTGGTATGACCACATCTAATTTTATAATTTAGGAGGCGTCGAGTATGGCCAAGAAAAAAATGACGATTCTTGATTTCAAGAAGTATAAGGAGGAGGGGCGCAAGTTCGCCTACGTCACCGCCTACGACTACACAACCGCGTCCATAGTCAACGACAGCGAGTGCGAGATAATCCTCGTCGGCGACTCGCTTGCGATGGTGATGCTCGGATACAACACCACCGTCGGCGTCACGCTCGACGATATGATTCACCACATCCGCCCGGTCGTCAAGGGCGCGCCGAACACCTTCATCGTGGGCGACATGCCGTTCGGCTCGTATAACGTCAGCCCGGAGCAGGCCATAGCGAGCGCGAACAGAATACTGATGGAGACCAACTGCGACTGCGTCAAGCTCGAGGGCGGCGTCGACATGGCGCCCACCATAGAGCGCATGGTCAAGGCGGGCATACCCGTCATGGGTCACATCGGCCTCACCCCGCAGACCTCGACCTCGCTGGGCGGCTTCAAAGTCCAGGGCGGCACTCCCGAGAGCGCGAAGAAGCTCATCGAGGATGCGCTCGCCATCGAGAAGGCCGGAGCCTTCTCCATAGTCGTCGAGTGCGTGCCCAACGCCGTCGGCAAGGCGCTGAAAGAGGCGCTCAAAATCCCCGTCCTCGGCATAGGCGCGGGTCCCGACGTCGACTGCCAGGTGCTCGTCACGCAGGATCTGCTCGCCATGTACGGCGACTTCAAGCCCAAGTTCGTCAAGCACTTCGCGAAAATCCGCGAGGAGATGGTCAAGGGCCTCAACCAGTTCCACGCCGAGACGCTCAGCGGCGAGTTCCCGTCCCCGGAGTACTGCTTCAACAAGGAAGTCGAGATACCCAAGCTCTACTGATTAAAACCCAAAAGCCGGCCGGCCGGAACCCGGCCGGCTTTTAAAGACAAATTGTTCGCGGGAGTGAACGGCAATGGAGAGAGGTTCCCGTCAGGCGAAGATAGCCCCGCTTTTCCTGTTCATGTCGGCTCTGTTCTGGAGCCTTGCAGGCGTATTCACAAAAACCCTGCCGTGGGACGGCGTCAGCCTCGCGGCGATACGCGGCACGGTGGCGTTTTTTGTATGCCTGGCCGTGCTGGGACATATCAATATCAAAATAACCAAGGGCAAGCTCATCATAGCCGTCTGCTACTTCACACAGGGTCTGCTGTACATAATGGCGAACAAGCTCACCACCGCGGCCAACGCCACAGTGCTCGAGAATATGTCGCCGCTGTACATCATACTGCTGAACGCGGTGCTGATGCACACGCGCCCCAGCCGGCTTGAGATTGCGACCTGCTGCTTTCTGATGCTCGGCGTCTCGCTGGCGTTCGCTGGCAACATGGCCGGAGGCGGAGCGCTCGGCAACGTGCTCGCCCTCATATCGGCACTGTTCTACGCGGGCGTGTTCTTTTTCAGCAAATACACCGGCGCGGATTCGCTGGAATCCCTGGTGCTCGGCAATCTGCTCTACCTGCTCATCCTGCCGTATTGCCTCGTAAGCCCCTCGGTCTACGGCACCTCGCCGCAGCAGTGGGCGGTCACGCTGGTATTCGCCTTTCTCACCGGCGCCGTCGCGTGGCTGTGCTTCTCAAAGGGCATAAGCAATACCTCGGCCATACAGGCCAATTTTATAACCATGATGGAGCCAATCATGGCCCCAATTTGGACCTTTATCTTCCTGAAAGAGCAGATAAGCCCGATGTCGTTCGTCGGCTGCGGCGTCGTCATCATAACGCTCATAACCTATAACATACTTGTGACCCGCGCGGCGCGCCGCGGCGAGCCCACAGCCTAGAGGGGAGTTTTTCCAATGCACAAGCTCACTTTCCGCCAAGCCGTCCCCGGCGATGAGGCGCTGATACTCGATTTCATCCGCCGCCTAGCGGAGTACGAACATATGTCCGACGATGTCGTCGCCACCGAGGCGCTGCTCTCTGAGTGGATATTCGAAAAGGGCAGGGCGGAGGTCATCTTCGCCGTGGAGGACGGGAGAGAGGTCGGCTTCGCCCTCTTCTTCCACAATTTCTCAACCTTCCTCGGCCGCGCTGGCATATACCTTGAGGACTTGTTCGTGCTTGAGGACGCGCGCGGCCACGGAGTGGGCAAGGCTCTGCTTCAGGAGCTCGCGCGAATCGCGCGTGAGCGCGGCTGCGGCAGGCTCGAGTGGTCGTGCCTCGACTGGAATAAGCCGAGCATCGACTTCTACCTCGGCCTCGGCGCCGTGCCCATGTCCGACTGGACGGTATATCGTCTCACGGGCGAGACGCTGGAAAAATTTTAATAAATAAGGCAGCCACTATGTGGCTGCCTTTTTGATTTACCAATCCAACTTGAGAATATGCTCGGTGCAGAGGCCGTTGTCGCAGTAGAATTTTGTGTAACAGCTGCTGTCGCCGTTGGAGCTGTCAATCGGAGGCCGCTCGCAAAGCTGGCGCGAGACGCTGCCGTCGTCATTGAAGGTCTCGACAACGAGGTAAGCTGTGTCGGGAAGTGGGGAGAGGCTGTCCGGCATATCGCCGGAGGAGTATTCGTCGTTCTGCAGCAGCTCGTGCTCCGCACTCATCTGATTTACACGCACTGTGACGGGGGCTGGGATGACGGTGAAGCAAAGGCTGAACTGTGGATTCTCGCCTGGATAGCTTACAGTGAAGCCGCTCGCGAGGACAACACCGCTCACCGGCTCGGCCCAGACCCTGTCGCCCGACTGATAGACCTTGTTCGGCCAGATTGTTTTGTCATTGAGCTCGGCGGTGATGTACTGCGTGCCGGATGCGCGGACGACTTTGCCGGCCTCGAGCGAGACGTCGGACACCGTGCTGTCGCAGAGGCCGACGAGATAGTCGAGCTCGCCCTCGCCGTAGCGGACTGAGGGGACGTAGAAGTTCACGCTGTCGCCGACGTCGAAGACATACTGCCCGTCTTCGAGCGCAGCCTCTGTCTCGCCGCCAAGCTTCTCAAATGTGACGAGAAAGCCGATGAACTGCGCCTCGTCGGGCGGCGCGGAGCTGTCGCTGCCGGAGCAGCCGGTGAGAATTGCCGCCAGAAGCAAAATCGCGAGGGGGAGAAGAAGCTTTTTCATCCTGACCTCCTTTCGCGGAGGGAATCAGCCCTCCTGCTCGTATGCGTACCAGGGGTTCTGGACGCAGCGTTTTGCGCCGCTAATCTCAAGAGCGACGCCGTTTATGTAGCCCGCAGCCTCGTTGGAGGCGAGGAAGACTATGGCCTTAGCGAGATCCTCAGGCTCGCCAAAGCGCTTCATGGGAATGTCGCGAATCATGCTGTCGCCAAAAAGCTCAATGTTGGAGCGGCTGATCTCGGTGCGGATCAGGCCGGGGATGTAGGCCGCGACGCGGATGTTATACGGCGCAAACTCAGCGGCCATGCTCTTGGTGAGGCTGAGAACTCCGGTTTTGCAGGCGGCGTAGGGGGCTTTGCCCGCAATGGGGGTGACGGCGGAGTAGGACGAGGCGCTGAGTATGACGCCGCCGCCGGTCTCGCGCATGTGCTTCGCGGCAATCTGGGAGCCGGAGAAGACGGCGGTGAGGTTGGTCTCGACTATGCGGCGGAAGTCGTCCGGCTCGTAGTCGATGAGCAGCTTGTACTGGTTGACACCGGCGTTGTTTATCCAGACGTCGATGCGGCCGTATTTTGCGACGACGGCGTCGGCCAG
>CALWXY010000196.1 GCA_944385595.1 uncultured Oscillospiraceae bacterium | reverse complement strand
AAAGCGCCCGACCACAGAGGCCGAGCGCGAGACTAACCTGCGCACCGCTGCAAATTATGCGGCGGAGGCGCAGCGGGAGCTGTGAAAAAACGCCGGAGAGTGCTTTAACTCTCCGGCGTTTTCGTTTTCAGTCGCCCATGTCGAGCAGAGTGCGGAATATGACGTTCCCGTCCATATCCGTCACCCCGGCGGAGACGCTGTCCGTCCAGCAGACGGTGCCGTCCATTATGCCTATGGACATGCCCGGCACGGCGATGCTCTGTGTGCCGTCGAGGCTGGTTATGCTGTAGTTATTGCTGCTGTCGCTGCCGACGAGATACGGCTCGCCGCTCACGCCGTCGTAGTAGACGTAGGCCCAGTCGCCGGCGCCGCCCTCGACTATGACCTCGCCGTCGAAGTCATAGAGCCAGGCTTTGCCGTCGTGCGCGGCGGATATGCCCTCGTCCGACATGCCCTGCACGGTGTTGTACGGTATGTCGAGCTTTTTCAGCTCCGCGCCGTCGTACAGCCAATAGCTCTCGTCGCCGTAGAGCAGCACCCAGCCGCCGCCCGACCAGTAGGGGTAGTCCTCCGACGGGAGCGCTTCGCCGCCGGTGCCGCGCACCTCGGTCTCTCCATTTATATAATGTACGGAGTAATAGCCCCTCGCGAGCTTTGTGTAGTTCCCGCTCAGGTCGGCCTCGCCAAGCTCATTGCCGCGCTCGTCGAGCAGGACGGCCCGCCCGTCCTCCGTCACGCCGGTGTATATGGTTATCTGGCTGTACAGCTCCCTGTACTTCGGCGGGCACACCCAGCGCCCGCTCGTGTCGATGACGCCGAAGAGCTGCGTCTCCGGGTCGCGCACCCAGGCGAGGCCGTCGTGGAAGCTCAGCCCTGCGGAGAACTCGCCGCCGAACTCGTCGGAGCGCAGTATATTTCCATCTATATCCATAAAAGCCATGTTTCCGTTCGCTAGCTGCACCATGCTGTAGCCGCTGCTGAGGTTATACATCCAGTACTGCTCCAGCGGCGCGGCCAGCTCCACGCCCTCGCCGGGCGCTATGTCGGCAAAGCGGAGCACCACATTGCCGTCGAGATCCATCATGCAGGCGTGCTCATTGCCGTTGGAAATGAGCCCCGTCTCGCCCCAGCGCATATCAGTGAGGCAGGCGTAGCCGTCGTCGTTCATCGTGATTGAGCTGTACAGAAAATCGGTGCACCAGCTGCCGTCGCGGGCGCAGAGCGCCAGCATTATCGTGCCGTCGCTCTCGCCGCGGCTGAGCACATAGGCGCAGCCCGTGCCATCGGTGACGGCGTAGACGCTGTCGAGCACCGGGTCGAGCACGACGCAGCCGTCTGCCGTCATCAGGCCGTATTTTTTATACTCCGCGACATAGCTGTCGCTCGCGGTGAACACCGCCTCGCCTATATACGGCACCAGCTCGCCGTAGCTGTCGCTGGGCATCAGCTCGAGCAGCGGCTCCTCGCTCAGGCGCGAGCCGCGCTGCTCCGGCAGCTCGTAGCCATGCAGCTTCGACCAGTCGGCGTAAATCCCCGTCGGCTCCGAGAACTCCGGCAGCGGCTCCGGCGTCGGCGTCGGCGAAGGCTGCGCGGCCTGGGCGCAGCCGCACAGCAGCAAAAGCGCCGTAAAAAGCGCAACTGTTCTTTTCATGTCAAAACTCCCTCACAGACACATAGCCCATCTCGCTCACGAGGTACTGCCCCTCCTCGCTCTGGAGCCAGCTCCACAGTATGCGCGCGGGGCCGTCCTCGGCGGCGGAGTGCGCCACCACCGTGTAGCTCGGCGCGAGGAAGGGGTACTCGGCGCTGCGTATGGTGTCCGGGTTCGGGTCGACGCCCTCGACGGCTATGATCTTCAGCCCCTCGGCCATGCGCATGTCGTTTGCGTAGTAGTAGACGCTGTAGCCGATGGCGCCCTCCGAGCCGTCGAAATTGCGGACGGCGTCCATCAGCCCGCCCATGCTGTCGACGACGAAGTCCCCCGGCGGCTCCATCATCGGCGTATCGCCCATGACGAGGCGCAGCATTGCCGCCTGCGAGCCCGCCTCCGCGTTGCGCTGGAACGGCGCTATCTCGACGTCGTCGCCGCCGACCTGCGACCAGTTTGTAATCTCGCCGGAGTAAATCCCGCGTATCTGGTCGGCGGTGAGGCTATCCACGGGGTTATCCGCATTCACGACGAATATGAGCGCGTCAGTCGATATCTGCTCCATATCGTATTCAAAGCCCTGCTCGTCCAGCTCCGCGAGCACGTTTTCGGCCGGGGCGCCGACTATCAGCACGTCGCAGCCGCCGTAGGCCAGGTTGCGGAACGACTGGCTCGTGCGGTTGAACTGCACGAGGTCAGCCACGTCCTCCGTCTCCTCGCCGAGCAGCACCGCAGCGACCGACTGCGCCAGCTGCACCTTCGACGTCGAGCCGTCGAGCCTCGGGAAGTTCTCGCGCGTGAAGCGGAAGCTCGCCTCCGGCGTTTCCGGCGCCTCCGGCGAGGGGCTGGGCTGAGCCTGAGCACAACCAGCAGCAAATATAAGCGACAGCACCAGTATTGGCGCCGCGAGTTTTTTCAGCAGTTTCATATTACCGCCTCCTTTTTATTCCTATACTGCTTTGACGTCTCCCGGCGCGCTCTGTTCCCTCCCCCGCCTTGAAATTATTAACAAATTTTCAAAAGTATTTCCGTGCCCCTTGACAATAGATAATTTTGGTGCTAGATTGTATTTAGCACTCAGGGGTATCGAGTGCTAGCAAATGTTTTTTATGACTGCCAGACGGTGAGCACTATGGAAATAAGCGAACGCAAAAAGAAAATACTTGCTGCCATAATCGATGAATATATCTCGACGGCGGAGCCTGTCGGCTCCAAGACCATCGCGCAGAATGCGGGGCTGGGCTTCTCCAGCGCCACTATCCGCAACGAGATGGCCGAGCTGACCGCCATGGGCTTTCTCGAGCAGCCGCACACCTCGGCCGGACGCGTACCGTCCGCCGCGGGCTACAGGCTCTACGTCAACGAGCTCATGCACAAGCAGCGCCTCTCCCTCGAGGAGACCGAGGCGATTAACCGCAGCATGAATCAGAAAATGCTCGAGCTGGACAAAATCCTCTCCGACGTCGGCAACCTCACCAGCAGCCTCACAAACTACCCTGCTCTGGCCCTCGCCGCGCCCAGCGAGCCGGTGACCATCAAGCGCTTCGACCTCA
>CALWXY010000195.1 GCA_944385595.1 uncultured Oscillospiraceae bacterium | reverse complement strand
TATGAGCGTGTTGGAGACGATGTCGCTGACGTTGCAGCGCAGGGTGAAAGGCTCGCTGCCGTAGTCGGCGAGCAGCGCGCCGCGCGCGTATCCGCCGCCGCCCTCCCAGTCAAAGGCGTACTCGTAGGCTTTGGCGGTGACGCCGTCGCATGGGACGATGAAATACAGCTCGTCGCCGTTTACGACGGTGCGGTTCTCAGTGGGGACGTCGGCGAGGAAGGGGTAGAGCTTCTGCGCGGCACTTTCGTCGTAGGTGGAGGCGTAGCCGAGCAGGGCGGCGGCGCAGAGAGCGCCGTCATTTTCGGCACGGGCGCGCAGCTCGTCGATAGCGGAGGCGGGCTCCGCGAGGCTGAAAGCGACGCGCAAATCCTCGTCGACGACGCGGGCGATTAGCGCCGCGACCTCGGAGCGTTTGATGTACTCGTCCGGCAGGCAGGAGCCGCGCTCGTCGGAGCCGGTGACTATGCCCATGCGGTAGAGCGTGTAGACGCTGCTGCTGTAATACGCGGAGGCGAATACGTCGGGAATCGAGCCGTCGGGTATGCTGTTCAGCTCAGTGCGCTGCGCCTCGGGAATCGCGCGGCAGACCATGTCCATCAGGTCTGCGCGCATGATGGGGGCATTCGCGGCATATTCGTCAAGCGCGGAGCCGATTATGCCGTTTTGGACGGCGTAGTCCATGTAGGTCGCGTACCAGGGCGAGCCGTTTTGGAGAGTGACCTCGCCGTCACTCAGCAGCTGGCCGAGACAGGCGGCGAGCTTCACGGCCTCCGCGCCGGTGATGCTGTCGTCCGGGGCGAAGACGCCGTCTCCGCGTCCGTTTATCAGCCCGGAGCCGACGGCGGTGTCGAGGTATTTGAGATACCATGCGCCGTCCGCGACGTCGTCAAAGCCGCCGGCGGCGAGCGCCGCAGAGCCGAGCGAGAGGCAGAGGGCGAGGGCGAGGATGAGCGCGAGAATGCGTTTTTTCATTTACTTCTCCCTTCAGATTTCAAATAAATTGACTACAGCAAATCTCGGAGGAAAACCGATTATACGGCTCAATTATAACATTGCCAGCTGAGGCATGGCAACAAAAAATTCCCGCCCGTGAGAGCGGCAAAATCTGCGCGAAGCGAAGTGCAATCCCCATAATCTAAAAAGGATTCCGCTTATGAGCGGAATCCTTTTTACTCACTCCTGCGAGGCGTTCTTGAGGTACAGCATCCTGAAAATCAGACAGGCGATGAACGGGATGACGACGAAGAGGATCGACGACTTCTGCGTGAAATAGAAGTAGGCGCCGACGAGGCCGAGACAGCCGCAGAGCAGATAGAGATATTTGAACACGTTGGTCATAATATAGCCTCCATTGAAAAAGCGGGCCGGATGAGCCGACAAATTATAAACAATTTCTAAAAATTATACCATGTCGGCCCCGTGTTGTCTATACAGTTGAAAAAATTTGGTGTATACTTTATCACAGTACCATGTTTCGGAGGCTGAGCAATGACCGAAAAGCTGTATTACGAAGACCAGTACCTCGCGCGCTTCACCGCGCGGGCCACAGACTGCCGCGCCGCGGACGGCGGGCGCTGGGAGATAAAACTCGACCGCAGCGCCTTCTACCCGGAGGGCGGCGGACAGCCCGGCGACACCGGGCGCATAGGCTCTGCGCGCGTGCTCGACACCGTCGAGCGCGGCGGCGAAATCGTGCATGTGGCCGACGGCCCCGTCGGGCTCGGGGAGGAGCTCGACTGCGAGGTCGATTGGGCACGCCGCTTCGACTTCATGCAGCAGCACTCCGGCGAGCACATAGTCTCGGGGCTTATCCACTCGCGCTTCGGCTACGACAACGTCGGCTTCCACATGGGCGCCGAGGTCGTCGCCATAGACTTCAACGGCCTCATAGGCCCGGAGGAGCTGCGCGAGATTGAGTACGAGGCCAACCGCGCCGTCTGGCGCGACGCGGAGGTAGGCATACGCCTGCTCTCCGGCGAGGCGCTCAAGGCCGTGAGCTACCGCAGCAAAAAGGAGATTCCCGGCGAGGTGCGCCTGGTCGAATTTCCCGGCTACGACGTCTGCGCCTGCTGCGGCACCCATGTGCGCCGCACCGGCGAGATAGGCTGCATCCGCCTGCTGAGCGTTCAGCGGCTGCGCGAGGGCGTGAGGATAGAGATGGTCTCCGGCGAGCGCTGCTACCGCTATTTCAGCGACGTCGCCGCCGCGAACCACGCCGTCTCCGTCGCGCTGTCCTCGCCCGAGCGGGAGACGCCGTCGGCGCTCGAGCGCTTTTTCGACGAGCAGCGCAGGCTCAAGCTGCGCGCCGGCGCGCTGGAGGACAGGCTGTTTGCCGAAATCGCGGCGCGCTGCTCCGGCGAGACTCTGCTGTTCGAGCCGGGGCTGTCGCCCGACTCGGTGCGCCGTCTGTGCGACGCGGTTATGCAGAGCACGGGTTGCCGCTGCGCCGTCTTCTCCGGCGCGGACGGCGAGGGCTATAAATACGCCCTCGGCCAGCCGGGCGGCGATTTAAGGCATCTTGTCCGGGACATGAACTCGGCTCTCAGCGGGCGCGGAGGCGGCAAGCCCGGCTTCGCGCAGGGGAGCCTCGCGGCCAATCAGGGGGACATCGAGGCGTTTTTCGCCTCTCTCATAGCAAAGGAGACTGTTTGAATGGACATCAAAAAACTCGCCGACGACATCCGCGTGGAGACTGAGAAGATAATCGTCGGCAAATCCGACCGCATCAGGCTCATAGTCATGGCCATTTTGGCCGACGGCCACGTCCTGCTCGACGACCTGCCCGGCGTCGGCAAGACGACGCTGGTTAAGACCATATCCATAGCCCTCGGCTGCTCGTCCGGGCGCATACAGTTCGTGCCGGACATGCTGCCGAGCGACATCATAGGCATGAGGATCTATAACCAGAAAACCGGCGACTTCGAGCTGCGCCAGGGCCCCGTGATGACCAACATACTGCTGGCCGACGAGGTGAACCGCGCCATACCGCGCACGCAGTCGGCGCTGCTGGAGGCCATGGAGGAGCGGCAGATATCCATAGACGGCGAGCGCTTCAAGCTGCCGGAGCCGTTTCTGGTGCTGGCAACCCAGAACCCCGTCGAGTCCGAGAGCACCTTCCGCCTCCCGGCAGCGCAGATGGACCGCTTCCTGATTCGCCTGAGCATGGGCTACCCCGCGCCGGAGGAGGAGCGGCACATGCTCGAGCTGCTCGGCGACGAGATACCATTCCACAGTGTCCGCGCCGTGACCAACGCCGCGGAGCTTATCGAGGCGCAGCGCGCCGTCTCGGCAGTGCACGTCTCCGACGAGGTGGCGGACTACATCGTCGCGCTGGCGGACGCGACGCGCCATCACCCCCAGCTCGCTATGGGCGCGTCCCCGCGCGCGACGCGCGGTCTCTACCGCGCCTCGAAGGTCTGGGCGGCGATGGCCGGGCGCGACTATGTGACGCCGGACGACGTGCGTGAGCTGGCGCATCCTGTGCTCGAGCACCGCGTGATGCTGGAGAGCGGCGCGCGCTTCGCGGGCTATACGGCGGCCAAGGCCATAGACGACGTGCTCGAGAGCACCGAGGCCGTACCCACGGCCGAGAGGCTGCTCGATGAATAAAGGACGGCTGTCATACAGCCGCTCGAGCGCCATAGTGTCGCTGCCCGTGATGGGGCTGTGC
>CALWXY010000194.1 GCA_944385595.1 uncultured Oscillospiraceae bacterium | reverse complement strand
CTACAAACAAGTCATCAATACTGCCCTGAATCGCGAGATTTCAAAGATTTCCGACACCCACAAATCAGTTGCGCCCATTGGCAAGGCGGAGCCATCTAAAGTACCGGCGCAGTACCTGCGGATGTGGTGCAAAAAGGCCCGCTGAAAGAAGTATTGGAGAACAAAAATGCCGAATACAAACTGGTCAGAACTATCCCATCTCCAGTTGGGACGATATGCAGAGTACTACGCCAAGATGGAGTTTGCCTCCTTCGGATATGATGTTTACACCTCTGAAGTGGATGATCATGGCGTGGACTTTGTTGCAAGAGATCCAAATGATGGTCAATACTATGAAATTCAAGTAAAGGCCGTTCGTGGTCTGGACTATGTCTATATCCGAAAAGATAAAATGGCGCTTTCTCCTGACCGACTGGTGTTTCTGCTGTTATTTTCAAATGGTGCTCTCCCAAGCTGTTATGTCATTCCATCTCAAACTTGGAATAATCCTAATGCACTGTTTGTAAATCGAGACTACGATAAACCAGGGCAGAAAAGTGCCCCGGAATGGGGAATTAATCTTTCAAAAAAGAACTTATCGCTTCTTGAACCATATAGAGAAGAACAATATTTTCATTCCGCAAAGCTGAGGTGATCTCCATGCCAACCTACCGCTCCGCCTCCGGCAGCAGTGCCGAGGATCTTTTCATTGAACTGTTCTCCGACACCTTCGGCGCCGAGAAAGCCGGCTAGGCGCGTTACATGTCAAAGTTCTTAACGCCTACAGCAAGGCAACATTGCGGCATAACAATTGTGCTACATACCAATATAATGAGACATATCTTACATTTGATCCAGACAAAGCCAATACATATGCTCAAAATGCCTGGGTGTGCGGTGAATTAGGGTATGTGGCATACTGGTTGTGGCGAGGAATGGAGCCGCTGAGATACGATTTGCCCGATTTGACCAGCGACCAAATGCATGCCATAGAACAGGTGAAAGCGGCGGGAGCGCGAACTCCGGACCCTATTATTTTGGCTTTTTTCAACATACCAAAGGATAGACTGCAGACGGAAAAAGGCGATAAAATTGATTGGGGGCGACAGATTGATTGGTTTTTAAAAAATATTCATCATGGTGAAGTGCGCGTACTTGGTGAATTTGATATTTCTCAAGGTGTAATTATTGATATTGCGACATTGCCTATTGCTTCTCAAGCATAAGCCAATAATGCGAGAATTCGTGGAGTGATGAAGTCACTTTTAGACTGATGGCGCTCTACATGTTGGCGCTGAAAGACATAGGAAGGGAAAAGCGGGCGATTACAGCCGGCTACGCCCCCCGGGGGCTATTCGTCGGGCGCTATGATGCGGGCGACCCGTGGGTAGTCTGGTTGCGGAAACCGGCTGGACAATCTCCAGCACGGGACAGAACGGCCGGGAATTCCCTCCGATGCTCCTGCCCTCCACGCCGCCGGCTTTTTCATTCGCGCCGCGCGGCGCTGGCGCATAGAATGGGGGGAACAGGTTTTCAGGGGGGATATCCTATGATGCAGCTGTGGTCGCTGCCGCCGGGCGGCGCGGCGGTGATAGAGGCCGTGCGCGAGCCGGGCGCCATGGGCAGGCGGCTCGCGGAGCTGGGCTTCATACCCGGCGAGCGGGTTAGCTGCCTGCTGCGCCGCAATGGAATTGCCGCCTACGCCGTGCGCGGCGCGGCGGTGGCGATAAGGCGCGGCATGGCCGCGCGCATAGACACGGAGGCCGCGCATTGAGCGCGCCGTATTCCGCCGCGCCGGGCGAGCGCGTCGTCGCCATGTGCGGCAGTCCGAATGTCGGCAAGAGCACCATATTCAACCGCCTCACCGGCCTGCGGCAGCACACCGGCAACTGGAGCGGCAAGACCGTCGGCTGCGCGTACGGGCGCTGCCGCTTATGCGACGGCCTCGTCATTGCCGACGCGCCCGGCGCCTGCTCGCTCTGCGCGTGCAGTGGCGAGGAGGCGATAGCGCGCGATTTGGTCTGCTTCGGCGGCGTGAGCCGGGTCTGCGTCGTGTGCGACGCGCCGGGGCTTGCGCGGGCGCTGCCGCTCGCCATCATGGCCATGGAGGCGCACGGCGACGTGGTTCTCTGCCTCAGCCTGCTCGACGAGGCCGAGCGCTGCGGCATAAGCCCCGACATGGAGCGCCTCAGCCGCGAGCTGGGAGTACCCGTCGTCGGCGTGAGCGCCTCGCGCGGCGAGGGGCTGGATGAGCTGATGCGCTGCCTCGCCGCGCCGCCGCGCTCATCGGAGGCCGAGCCTCCGCTGCGCTACAGCGCGGAGATTGAGCGCGC
Organism: uncultured Oscillospiraceae bacterium; assembly: GCA_944385595.1. GTDB lineage: Bacteria > Bacillota > Clostridia > Oscillospirales > Oscillospiraceae > Heteroscillospira. The sequence continues at coordinate 5,015 of CALWXY010000194.1, read as the reverse complement.
TGTCGCCGGGCTGCGCGCGGCGGAGCCGCGCCTCTCGCGCTTTCTCGCGCTGGGGCTGCTGCGCGGCGACTCAGACCTCGCGGCCTCGGCCTCGGCAAAGCTCGGCATAGAGCGCGCAGAGCTTATAAGGCTCGCCGATGCCGCGCGGCGAGAACCGCCGGAGAAGCTCGACCTCGAGATAGCCGAGGCGGTGTCGCGCCGGGCGGGCGGGATAGCCCGCGCGGTCATCGGCGAGCCGCCGGAGCCGAGAGCGCGTCTCGACAGGGTGCTGACGCACCCGCTGCTCGGCCTGCCGTGCATGCTCGCGCTGCTGGCGCTGACGCTCTGGCTCACGATATCGTTCGCGAACCTGCCGTCGCAATACCTGGCGCTGGGGCTGGATTGGCTGAGCGCTGAGCTCTCGCAGGCGCTGGGCTTTCTCCCGGACTGGGCGCACAGCGCCGTGTTCGACGGCATGTGGGCGACTGCGGCGCGCGTCACCTCCGTGATGCTGCCGCCGATGGCGATATTCTTCCCGCTGTTCACGCTGCTTGAGGATCTCGGCTACCTGCCGCGCGTGGCCTTCAACCTCGACGGCGCGCTGCAAAAGGCGCACGGCAGCGGCAAGCAGGCGCTCACTATGTGCATGGGCCTCGGCTGCAACGCGGCGGGCGTCGTGGGCTGCCGGATAATCGACTCAAAGCGCGAGCGGCTCATAGCCGTGCTCACGAACTCCTTCATGCCGTGCAACGGCAGGTTTCCGGCGCTGATTGCGGTGAGCGCGCTGTTTTTCGGCGGCGGGCTGGCGGCGGCGGGGCTGGTGAGCGCGCTCATCATGCTCGGCGTGCTGCTGACGCTTCTCTACTCGTGGCTGCTGTCGAAGACGCTGCTGCGCGGGCTGCCGTCGTCATTCGTGCTGGAGCTGCCGCCGTACCGGCGCGCCGACCCGGCGGCGGTGCTGCTGCGCTCGGTGCTCGACCGCACTCTCTTCGTGCTGCGGCGGGCGCTGGCCGTCGCGGCCCCGGCGGGGCTGGCAATCTGGGCGCTATCGCGCCTCGGGCTGCTGCCGATGCTGGTCGCGGTGCTGGATTTTCCCGGGCGGCTGATCGGCCTCGACGGGGCGATACTGCTCGCCTTCATACTCGGCCTGCCGGCGAATGAGCTGGTGATACCCATACTGCTCATGCTCATAAGCGGCTCCGGCGCGCCGGAGGACTACAGCTCGCTCGCCTCGCTCGGCGCGCAGCTCGCCGCCGCGGGCTGGACTGTGAAGACGGCGGTGTGCTTTCTCGTGTTCATGCTGCTGCACCCGCCGTGCGCGACGACTTTGCTGACTGTGAAGAGCGAGACCGGCTCATGGCGCTGTACCGCCCTCGCGGCGGCGCTGCCGCTCGCGGCGGGGGTCATGATCTGCGCGGCGATAAACCTTATAGTATGATATGAATATGAAAAAGCCCCGGCATTGAGCCGGGGCTTTCGTGTGCTTGATGCGCGATTACTGGAGGTAGTAGGCGAGGCCGAGGTCCTCTATCATGACGCGGTTGGCCTCTTTCGCGTTGTCGAAATACTCGGTGAACTCCTCGGTATCCATGTACATGACAGGCTGAGCCATGTTCTGCATGATCTCCTGATACTGCGGGTCCTCGGAGATCTCTCTGAACAGCTCCTCATAGTAGGCCTTTATCTCCGCCGGGGTGTCGACAGGGCAGGCGATGCCCTTGATGGAGCCGTAGGAGGTGAAGTCTATGCCCTGCTCCTTGAGGGTGGGCACGTCGGGATAGGCCGGGTCGCGCTCGTCGGTGGCAACGCCTATCATCTTCATCTGGCCGGACTCTATGTAGGTATATATCTCGGCCGGGTGGCCGCCGGCAATCATGTATGCTCCGCTGAGAAGGTCGGTCATGGCGAGGGCGCCGCTGTCGTGCGGGACGACGCTCATGTTGATGCCGGTCTGGGCGGCGATGGCCTGCATGGTGAGGTCGACGGTGCCGTTAGCGGTGGAAACGGCGGCGGTGACGGGCGTGCCGGGGTTGGCCTCAGACCAGGCTTTGACGTCGGCCATTGAGTTGAACTCGGAGTCGACAGGGACGACTATGGCGACGCTGTGCACAGACAGGAGGCACACCGGCTCGAGGACCGACGGGTCGTAGTCGAGCTCCTGCAGATATCCCATGGACATGTCGTGGCCGGAGCCGTAGCCGAGGACGAGGGTGTAGCCGTCGGGCTCGGCGGAGGCCACATACATGGCGCCGGTGACTCCGCCGCCGCCGGGCATGTTGGTGACTACGAGGGGCTGGTCGCAGTGCTCGCTCCAGACGGCCTCGACAGCTCTGGCGAGCAGGTCGGAAGCGCCGCCGGCAGAGAACGGGACGATGAGCTCGACCTGCTGCTCGGGGACCCATGCGGTGGGCTCTTCGGGGGACTCGGACTCGGGGGTCCCGCTTTCGGGGGCCTCAGACTCGGGAGCTTCGGACTCGGGAGCCGCGGACTCTGTCGTGCCGCCGCAAGCAGCCAGCGCGAAGAGCATTGCAAGAGCTAGAACGAGGCTGAGGATGCTTTTCATCTTTGTCATCATGATTTCTCCTTCCAATATTCATCAGCCTTATGGCTGACATGACATGATTATAGCACAAGTGACTGGTGGACAGAATAAATTTTCTATAAATACAGAGGGGATATAGTTATTAATATATCGTTAAGAAAGAGGACTCCCCGGCCATCAAAACCGGGGAGCCTTGCGCTATTTTTTCTTTTTCAGCTTCTTCAGCTTGCCGCTGCCGTCGTCGATGTAGGTGTTCTCAAGCGTGGCGATGGTGCTGCGGCGCCACTCGTCGAGGTATTCCTGACGGAGCGCGTGGCGCTCGTCGGCCTCCTCGTTGGTGAGGCCGCGCTCCTTGGCGATGCGGGCGAGCTCGTTTATGCGGTCTATCTTGCTCTGTTCCATGGCTAATTCCTCAGGCTGTGCAGCGGGGCGGGGATGCGCCCGCCGCGGGCGACGAACTCCGCCTGCGAGCACCTGTTCACCGGCATGACCGGCGCGGAGCCGAGCAGGCCGCCGAAATCGACGACGTCGCCGACAGTCTTGCCCGGCGCGGGGATGAGGCGCACGGCGGTGGTCTTGTTGTTCACCATGCCTATCGCGGCCTCGTCGGCTATGATGCCGGAGAGGGTGTCCGCCGGGGTGTCGCCGGGCACGGCAATCATGTCGAGGCCGACGGAGCAGACGCAGGTCATGGCCTCGAGCTTCTCGATGGTGAGCTTGCCGCTCTTGGCGGCGCGAATCATACCGGCATCCTCGGAGACGGGGATGAATGCGCCGGAGAGGCCGCCGACGTGGCTGGACGCCATGACGCCGCCTTTTTTGACAGCGTCGTTGAGAAGCGCGAGCGCCGCGGTGGTGCCCGCCGCGCCGACGGACTCAAGCCCCATCAGCTCGAGTATATCGGCGACGCTGTCGCCAATCGCGGGCGTGGGCGCGAGCGAGAGGTCGACGACGCCGAAGGGCACGCCGAGGCGCTGTGACGCCTCCTGCGCGACGAGCTGGCCCATGCGGGTGATGCGGAAGGCGGTCTTCTTAATGAGCTCCGCGACCTCGTCGAAGCTCGCGCCTTTTGCCGAGCGCAGCGCGTGGCTCACAACGCCGGGGCCGGAGACGCCGACGTTTATGACGCACTCCGGCTCGCCGACGCCGTGGAAAGCGCCCGCCATGAATGGGTTGTCCTCGACGGCGTTGCAGAACACGACGAGCTTGGCGCAGCCGAAGCCCGCGCGGTCTTTTGTGAGCTCGGCGGTGTCCTTGATGACTATGCCCATTTTACGCACGGCGTCCATGTTTATACCGGCGCGCGTGGTGCCGACGTTTACGCTGGAGCAGACGAGCTCGGTCTGGGCGAGGGCCTCGGGAATCGACTCTATGAGCCGCTCGTCGCCGGAGGTGAAGCCCTTGTGGACGAGGGCGGAGAAGCCGCCGAGGAAGTTTACGCCGACCTCTCGCGCGGCCTTGTCGAGCGCCATGGCAAAGGGCACGAAGCTGCGGGAGGTGCAGCTCTCGCCGACCATGGCGATGGGGGTGACGGATATGCGCTTGTTTACGATGGGGATGCCGAACTCGGCCTCAATCTCCTCGCCGGTGCGGACGAGCTTGCCCGCGAGGCGGCAGATTTTGTCGTAGACCTTGCCGCAGGAGCGCTTTATATCCTCGCTGGCGCAGTCGCGCAGCGAGATGCCCATGGTTATGGTGCGGACGTCGAGATGCTGCTGGTCAATCATCTCGATGGTCTGCATAATTTCACGGTTGTTAATCATCTCAGGCAGACCTCCAAATCAGATGCGGTGCATGGCGTTGAAGATGTCCTCGCGCTGGATGCGGATGGAGAGGCCGCGGCCGGTGCCGTGCTGCTTGAGCTCCTCGGCGAGGTCGACGAAGGGGCAGGTGCAGCCGGAGACGTCGACGAGCATAATCATGGTGAAATACTCCTGCAAAACGGTCTGGCTGATGTCGAGCACGTTGACGCCGCGGGCGGCGAGGAGGGAGCAGACCTCGGCTATGATGCCGACGGTGTCTTTGCCTATGACGGTGACTATGGCTTTCATATTATCAGTTCCTTTCGGTTTTATCTTCTGTGGTCAGCTCGTCGAGGGTGAGGCCGAAGCCCTCGCCGAAGTTTTTGAGGAAGTAGTCGACCTCGGGGAGACCGTAGCCGAGCAGCGCCGAGCGGGTCTGTTCGAGGGCGAGGCGGAAGTCGCCGTTGCCGGCGGCGCACTCCTCCATGCACTTTATGTAGGCGGCGAGCTTGTCGGCGGCCTTGACAATCTCGTGCACCTGCGCGTCGGCGGGGCGGAGCAGCTCGCGGTAGCTGCCGCGCAGCTCGTCGGGCAGCGAGGCGAGCAGGCGCTCAGTCGCAATGCGCTCGACGCGCTTATACGAGTCGCGGATGTCTCCGTCGTGGTATTTGACGGGGGTGGGCATGTCGCCGGTGAAGATTTCGGCGGCGTCGTGGTATAGCGCGGCGGCGGCGCAGAGGTTCGGGTCGCAG
>CALWXY010000193.1 GCA_944385595.1 uncultured Oscillospiraceae bacterium | reverse complement strand
CGGGGCAGGGTCTTTTTGACCTTGGGGGAATCCAGATCCTGAATCGGATTCGTCTCGAGCAGCTTGGTCTTGACGGTTAGATACTTGTAGTAGCTGCGGATGGTCGCGACCTTGCGGGCGCGCGAGGCGTCGGAGAGGCCGTATTCCTGCGAGCGGGCGTGCTGATTTTTGACCCTGTCGAGCGCGAGGTAGGCGAGATAGTCGTAGACTTCGGCGAGGGTGACGGCGCCGACAAAGTCGAGGTCGACGTCGGCAATGCCAATGGAGTCGAAATCCGTGCCGGGCGGCACGGCGCCGCGGCGCAGCTTGAGAAAGCGGAAAAAATTGCGTAGGTCGAGATAATACTCGTCGACAGTCGCCTTGGAGTGGCCTTTGATAGTCTCATGGTAGACGAGAAAGCCTTTCAGTATTTCGGGAGCCTCGCTGCGGTAGTCCATTTACGTCACCTCCGACAATATGGATTTTACCAGAAGACAGGGGGCATGTCCAGAGTTCGGACGCATAAAATTGAACAAAATAAAAATTTTGTTCAATTTAGGGGAGGGCTAAGCCGCCAAAACGACCTACAAAGCCCTTAGACGCCCGATTTTGCAAAATGTTCCCCCAAACGGGCAAAAACGCCCGTTTGGGGCGTTTTTACCATTACAATTATTATATTTGTGTCAGCGGCACAGCCGAGCCTGTGTCGAGCAGCGCTCCGCCGCCCAGACAGTATTCTTCAACTCCGCGGCTGTGCAGAAAGCTCAGTATCGCATCCGCGTCCTGATGAGTGCGTATGTCGCCGGTGAACGCCATCACATCCGGCGCGAGCTTGAATGAGACTCCGCCGATGAAGCCGTATGCGTAGCCCGGCAGCTCGACGCCTCCAGCGCTGACGCGCAGCACATCCAGACCCGCCGCTTCGCAGGCTCTCGCCATGCCTGCGTCCGCCGTGATGATTGAGCGCTCGTCCACCACGCACACCGCGCAGCGGGCGTAGCCCTGTCTCACATTGATAAATTTTTCACAAAATGGGACGGCGGAGATTTCCCTGTTGTGCAGCACAAAATCTCCGATTACGCAGGCATTTAGCGCGGCGTCTTTGGGATAGACCGAGCCGCCTATAGGCACGAGCTGCGTCTCCCAGCCGAGGGCGCGCATATCACTCTCAAGCTCCGCGCCGGCGGCTCCGCCGAGCAGCAGCCTCCCCCCTGTTGCCAGCGCCGCGAGGTCGGCGTGGCCGGAGAGGCGCGGGTCGACCTCCGGGATGTCGCTGAGATATATCACCCGCGTTCCGAAAGCCTCAAGCGCGCGCTCAAAACGGCGGTATTTGGCGCCGAGCAGCAGCCTGTCCACCCGGCCTGTCGGCAGATTCGGCGGGCACAGCATCAGTACAGCACCGCCGCTATGGCCTCGCGCACATTTCGCACCGGCAGCAGCTTGAGCCCTTCGGGCGCTCTCAGCTCGCCCCTGACGTGTGCTGGTACGACGCAGCGCTTGAAGCCGAGGCGTGCGACCTCCTTGAGTCGCTGTTCAAGCGAATTCACAGAGCGAACTTCTCCTGTGAGGCCAATTTCGCCTATGGCGACGACGTCGCTGCCGACGGGCCTGTCGAGATGGCTGGAGGCAATGGCGAGCACGGTGGCGAGGTCGGCGGCGGGCTCGTCCAGCTCAAGGCCGCCGATGACGTTGAGATACATGTCGCTGCTTGCGACCGAGAGGCCGCCGCGCTTTTCGATGACGGCCATAAGCAGATATGAGCGGTTGTAGTCTATGCTGTTGGAGTTGCGGCGCGGCGCGGAGTACGACGACGGCGTGACCAGTGCCTGAATTTCGGCGAGTATGGGGCGGCTGCCCTCCATGACGCAGGCGACGCAGGTGCCGGGAATGTCAATCGGACGCCCGGACAGCAGCATCTCCGAGGGGTTCTCAACGCCGCGCAGGCCGGTGTCGAGCATCTCGAACACGCCTATCTCGTTCGTCGAGCCGAAGCGGTTTTTCGCCGCGCGGAGTATGCGGTGCGAGAGGGTGCGCTCGCCCTCGAAATAGAGCACGCAGTCGACCATGTGCTCGAGCACCTTGGGGCCTGCGATGGCGCCGTCCTTATTGATGTGGCCGACGACAAAGGCGGTGATGTTGCGGGATTTGCTCATCTGCATTATCGCCATGGTGCACTCGCGCACCTGGCTGACGCTGCCGGGCGCGGAGCTGAGCTCGCTGTTGTAGAGGGTCTGCACGGAGTCTACTATCATTATGTCCGGCTCAAGGCTCTCGGCGCAGTCGAGTATCTCCTCGAGGCGCGTCTCCGGCAGGACGAACAGGTCGCCGCTGCCGACGCCGAGGCGTTGCGCGCGCATTTTGAGCTGGCGCTGGCTCTCCTCGCCGCTGACATAGAGGATTTTCTCGCCTGTGAGCTGTCCGCACATCTGCATGAGCAGAGTGGATTTGCCTATGCCCGGCGCGCCGCCTATGAGCACCATTGAGCCGCGCACAGCTCCGCCGCCGAGGACTCCGTCGAGCTCGGATATGCCGGTTAGGAAGCGCGCCTCCTCCTGGGTGTCGACCTCGTCCATACGCTTGGGCGCGGCGCGCCGTACCGAGGCCGGGCGCGCTGCGGAGCCGCCTTTGGTGCGCTCGCTCTCGACGAGGGTGTTCCATGCGCCGCAGGCCGGGCATTTGCCCGACCATTTGGCCGTCTCGTTGCCGCACTCGGTGCAGAAAAATGAAGTTTTGGATTTCATATGTATCCTCCGTAGGAATGATGTCCGCTCTCCATCCATGCGGAGAGCATTGTCATGGCTAGCTTGGTGCGGTAGCCGCCGTCGCTCAGCAGGGCGAGGTCGCCGGGATTAGAGAGAAAGCCGCACTCGACCAGCACGGCGGGGCATTTTGCGTTTTTCATCAGATATATGCTGTCTGAGGCCGGGGTCGCCACCCTGCGCCCGCCGGAGGCGAGCTCGGTGTTGAGCTTCTCCTGCATCAGCCCGGCGAGCTCGGAGCTGAGCCCTGAGCCTTTGTAGAACACCTGCGGCCCGCTGGGCTGGGGCGCGGTGTATTTGTTCTGGTGTATGCTGATCAGCACGCCGCCGGGCACGGAGTTTATAAGCTCCAGCCTGCGGCGCTGGTCGGCGGTCTTTTTTGAGGCTATGGAGGCGTCCTCGTCGGGGTAATGCAGCTCCTCCGAGTCCCTCGTGAGCACGCTCTCCTGCCCGCAGAAGGCCGCGAGAGCCGCGAGCTTGAGCGCGATATCGAGATTGACTCCGCTCTCGACAGTGCCGTCGGCTCCGACGGCGCCGCCGTCCAGCCCGCCGTGACCCGCGTCGATAATCAGCACGGCGCCGCTTCCGGCGGCTGAGACGCTGACCGCCTCCTCCCCGCCCCGCAGCTCGCCGAGCAGCGAGAGCGAAGTCGACGCCGCGGTGAGCAGCAGCGCAAATATGAGCAGGCTTTTGAATTTGAGCGTATAGAACATACTCATCCCCTCCCCTCTGTGAAAAACTGATATTCACATTCGGGTCGGCTTATTACATTATACTACCCCACGCCGCCATTGCAATAGCGGGGATAAATATATATAATGTTTTCAAAGGGGGCGGAAACATGCTCGAATCAACAAGCGGCGCACTCAAAAAGCTCCTGTCCGGCAGTGGGGAGAGTTTTCTCCGCTCGGGACTTGGCCATACGGCCAATATCGGCGAGATATTCGCGGATCTGCTCACGGAGCGGCAAGTTTCAAGCGCCGACTGGATACGCTCCGTCGGCATAAGCAAAACCTATGGCTATCAGATACTGCGCGGCGAGCGCAGGCCGGGGCGGGACGTCGTGCTCCGCACGGCGCTGTGCCTGCGCCTGAATTTGGCCGGGACGCAGAGACTGCTGGCGCTCTCCGGCTGCGGCGCTCTTTACCCGAAGCTCCGGCGCGACGCGGCGCTGATATTCGCGCTCGACAGAGGCATGAGCCTGCTCGAGGCAGAGGAGCTGCTCTCCTCCCTGCCGGAGCGCGGGCTCTATCCCGGTGACGAATGATGGACGCCAGAGATGAATTCCTGAGCCAATACGCCGCCTCGCTCGGAGATATAGCGCTGCCGGACTGCATTGCGGAGCAGTATGAGCTGCTCTCGCGCCTGAAAGACGGAGAGCGCGGAGTGTTTTTACTACGCAGTCGCGTGGGCGGCTGGCGCGCGGTTTTAAAGACGCAGCCCTCCGGACGCTGCGACTCGCTGCGCGGCGAATATGAGCTGCTGCTGCAGCTCAAGCACCCGCAGCTGCCGCACCCGCTGGCCTATATGGAGCGGGACGGCAGAGAGTATCTGCTGCGCGAGTACATAGACGGCGTCAGCCTCGCCGAGCTTGTGGAGGCCTCCGGCCCGCTTGACGCCCGGCGGACGGCGGGCATCGCCGTGTCGCTCTGCCGCGTGCTTGAGGCTCTGCACTCTGCCGAGCCGCCGGTCATACACCGGGATATAAAGCCCGGCAACGTGATCTTGGACAAATCCGGACGCTGCTGCCTCATAGACCTCGGCACAGCCAGGCGGCACAGTCCTGACAAGGCGGGCGACACCGTGTTTATAGGCACCGAGGCGACAGCTCCGCCGGAGCAGTTCGGATTCAGGCAGACCGATGTCCGCTCCGACATCTACGGAGCCGGTATGCTGCTGCGCTTTCTCAGCACCGGCAGTCTTGAGCCGATACCGCGCTCAGCCGCGCCCGGCTGGCTGCGGCGCATTGAGAGACGCTGCACGGCGTTTGACCCCGCGCGGCGCTATTCGTCCGCCGCGAAACTCATGCGGGCGCTCAAACTCGGAGCCGCCCGGACGGCGATGATTGCCGCCGCCGCGGCTCTGGCACTCTGCGCGGCCCTGGCGGCCATCCTGCCGGGCGGAGAACGCTGCGTTGAGACGGATTCGCAGCAGCTCCGCGCGGCGCTCTGCGCCGAGCTGGGGCTGTCTGACGGCGAGGCGATACCGCTGAGCCGCCTCGGCGAGGTCGAACAGCTGATTCTCTGCGGAAAAGACACCGGGATGACCTACCGCGGGCACTCCGAGGAATACGACGGCGTGCACGACATGTACGCCGTCGGGCGCGAATACGGCGACGTCGGCGACGATGAGCTGGAAATAATCGCTCAGTGCGAAAACCTGCGTATCCTCGTGCTGGATTTCCAGCGCATCACGGATATATCGCCGCTCGCGGGACTGCCGCTTGAGCGGCTGAGCCTCACCGGCAACAGAATTCGCGACGCCTCGCCCATCGCCTCCTGCGAGGGGCTGGTCTCGCTCGATTTGGGCCAGAACCCCATCCGCTCGGCGGAGCCTCTCGCTGAGCTTCATGAGCTGCGCGAGCTGACGCTGGATGCGAGCGAGATAAGCTCGCTTGAGCCGCTCGCCGGCAGCGCGCTGGAATATGTGAGCCTCCGCTCAGTAGATGTGGACGACCTCTCGCCCCTCGTGTCATGCGGGCAGCTGCGCACCCTGATTATCGGCGAGCTGTCTCCCGGCGAAGAGGAGACTCTGGGGCGGCTGGTGCAGCTTGAGGAGCTGCGCTGCTACTCCACGCCGGGCTTGGATTTGGCGCTGCTGACGGATATGACGAATCTCCGCCGCGCCGATTTCTTCGGCAGCTCCGGGCTTGAAAATCTTGAGGCGCTTGCCGAGCTGCCACGGCTCGTCTACCTGAATGTCGGCGACACGGGGCTGAACGATGTGTCACCGTTCAGAGACTTCCCCGCCCTGAGCGAGCTGGAGCTCAGAGAGGATCCGCTGACCGACCTCACTCCCCTGCTGGACTGCCCGTACCTGACGACTCTGGTTCTCAGCGGCAATCGGGCGGCGCTGGCCGCCGAGCAGCTCGGCAATGCGGAATTCGCGGTTGTGCTGAATTGACTGCCGGTGCGCCGGCTGCGCACCACGTCTCAGCAGCAGCGTGCTATACTCGTAAATATAACATAAAAGGAGTGGATAAAATGAAAAAGATTTCCGCGCTTATTCTCATTCTCTGCCTCGCGTTTTCACTCTGCGCGTGCTCCGGCACGAGCGAGAGCGCCGCGCCCGAGAGCACAGCGCCCGAGAGCACTGAGCCTGAGGCCCCCGCACTGGTCGAGTACAGCTTCGAGAAGGTCGGCACGCTCCAGCTGCCGGAGGGCGGCAGCGTCGACGAGCAGAGCCTGACCGAGCCGCTGCCTACCGACTACGTCGTCGTCTCCATCGGAGACTACAGCATTGAGCTGCACAGATTCGGCAAAGAGGCCTACGAGGCGGCGGGCGTCCCGCTGCCCGAGGATGTCGAGGACTACGGCACCCGCGCCAATGTCCTGGCCTCCATACCCGAGGACAGCTCCTACGGCTACGACGAGGCCGGGAATTACTCCTGCGAGTTCTCCGACGGCGAGGGCAACACCTGCTATGTCGCGCTGATGCAGGGCGAAGAGTCATTCGGCAACCTGAATGTCACAGCGCCTGAGGGCAGCTACAACAGAGAGGAAGTTCTCGCCTGGGCGAGCGCCGCGGTTCTCAAGTAAACATGAAAAAAGCGCCGGCAGAGCCGGCGCTTTTTTATTTTGCTTATCTGCGTCCGCCTCCGCCGCCGCCGGAAAATCCGCCGCCGCCGAAGCCGCCGCCTCCGCCAAAGCCGCCGAATCCGCCGAAGCCGCCGCCTCCGCGGCCGCTGCCTCCGCCGAATCCGCCCCAGTGGTCGTGGTCGTCCCAGCGGTCATGCGGCGGGCGGCGCGAGCCGCGGCCGAACATGGTGCCGAGCCAGAACGGGAAGAAGAATCCGCCACCGCCGCCGCGGTGATATCTGCCGCGGGAGGTGAAGCTGGAGATGATGACGATTATCACTATCATATACACGGCGCCGGAGAGAAGAGAGACGCCGCCCGAAGCCTGCTGCTGCGGATACTGCTGCTGGTATTCCGGGTTGGAGGCCACCACATTTGCGGAGTAGTAGTCGTCAAACCAGTAGAGCAGCTGCATGAACGTGTTTTTGACGGCCTCGTCGTAGCGCTTCGCGTCGAAATCGGGCGCGAGGTAGTTGTCGAGCAGATTGTTCACGTCGCTGTTGGTGAGCGCCGAGCTGAGCCCCGCGCCCTGAGTCAGCCAGAACTTGTTTTCCTCGACGGCGAGGAGCAGCAGCACGCCGTTATTGTTTTTGGAGCTGCCTATTCCCCACTCGTTGAACAGGGTGACGGCGTACTCGTCGGAGTACATGCCGTCTAGGTAGTCGACGGTGACGACGACAACCTGCGCCCCGTCGCACTGGTATTCGAGGGCGCCGTTGTAGTTGATTATGAGCTCCTCCGTCTCCGGCGAGAGGACGTTGGCATAGTCGGCGACGTAGAAGTCCTCAGTCGGCTCCACGACGGCCAGAGCGCCGGAGGCGAGGACGGTGAGCGAGAGCGTGAGTGCGGCGAGCAGCGCCGCGAGTTTTTTAAAAGTCATAATCAATACCACATAGTTCCGAAGTAGCTCGGAGTGTCAATGTACATGTTGTAATAAAACCATTCAGCCGGGAACTGGTAGATGACGTCGCGGTAGAAGGCGCGCACGGCCTCGTTGTAGCCGGAATCGGCTATCACCCCGGCGGCGTTTGTGAAAATTGAGGTGTACTCCTCGACGAGCTTTGCGTCGCGCTCGGTGAGCTCGCAGCTGCTCAGCTCGTTTTTCAGCACGTCGAAGGCCTTCTGCAGATCCTCGTTGTTGTAGTAGTAGCTGCTGGGGCCGCCGGAGTAGCCGAGAAACTCGCGGGCCTGTTCAAGGTCGTCGCACTCGGCGGTGAGCTCATATTTGCGGCCTATGGTCAAAAGGCCGTTGGCTGCGTCGGAGCGCTTTTCAAGCTGGGAGTAGATGCTCGGGTGCAGGTAGCCATCGTACTCCACTCCGGAGTAGAACAGCTCCTCGACGTCGCGCGAGGCGCTCTCCAGCGAGATTTTGACGCCGGTGCTGGTGGAGACGGCGACGAGAATAATGGCTATGAGTATGGCGACTGAACGTCTTTTCAAAATTGCCATTTCAGCTACCTCAGTCTCAGCCGCGCAGCTCGAGCAGCTTCTGCTTGAGCTCGCCCTCGATGCGGCCAAGCTCGACCTCGGCCTCGGCGCGTCTGGTGCGGCCCTCGTCCTGAATCTGGCGCACCTCCTCGAGCGTGGCTATGAGCTGCTCGTTGGTGTGCTTGAGGGTCTCAAGGTCGACTATGCTGCGCTCGGACTCGCGCGCGACCTCGACGGAGCCGGTGCGCAGCGCCTCGGCGTTTTTGCGGAGCAGCTCGTTGGTCACGTTGGTGACCTCGCGCTGGGCGTTCATCGCCTGTTTGGAGTGCTGCAGGCTCAGCGCCAGCACCATCTGGCTCTTCCAGAGCGGGATGGTGTTCACAATGGAGGTCTGAATCTTCTCGGCCATCAGGCTGTCGTTGTTCTGAATCATGCGGATCTGCGGCGCCATCTGGATGGAGATGACGCGGGTGAGGTCGAGGTCGTGGAGCTTTTTCTCGAAGCGGCCAATCGTGTTGGCGAGGTCGTTGGCGGCCTGCGCGTCCTCCGGGAGGCCGCTGGCCTCGGCCTTGGCCTTGAGCTCCGGCAGATCCTTTTCGCGCAGCTCTTCGAGCTTCAGCTTGCCGGCGAGGATGTACATGGTGAGCTCCTTGTAGTAGCCCTGGTTCATGTCGTACATCTTGTCCATCATGGCGATGTCCTTGTTGAGGGTAATCCAGTGCTGGTCGAGCAGAGCAGTGATTTTGTCGACGTTCACCTCGGCCTTGTCGTACTGGGCCTTCAGCTCGGCGATTTTGTTGCCGGCCTTTTTGAAAAAGCCGAAAATTCCTTTTTTCTCCTCCTCGTCGAAGTCGAAGCCCTTGAGCTCGACGACGAGGTCGGAGAGCATGTCGCCCACCTCGCCGAGGTCTTTAGTGCGCACCTTGCCCAGAGCCTGGCCGGAGAAATCGGCGATGTTCTTCTGGGCGGCGGCGCCGTAGTTGAGAACCTGCGCGGCGTCGGTGACGTCTATCTGCCTGGCAAACTCGCGCACCGCGGCCTGTTCCTCGGCGGAGAGCTTTTCAAGCTCCGGGCGCTCCACCGGCGCCTCCGTCTTGGGAGCGGACTCAGCGGGCTTCGCCTCGGCGGCTGCCGCGGCGGCGCCCTGCGGGTCGAGGGTGAGCTTGGGGACATAGCTGCTTTTCATTTCATCCATGAATATCATCCTCTTCGTGTATAGTCTGGCGGAAACAGCGGGTATTATTATTTAAAATCCTTTTCGCCGAGGCCCTCGCGGGCAATCATGTTGTTCAGCACCTGGATATCCGTCTCAATATCGAGCGCCTGATTGGCGAACAGCGAGTCGAGCTGCTTCTCATATGCGGAGATGGCGGCGTCGAGCATCTCCTCAATGCGCTCCATGCTGCCGCTGATGTTCTCACCGCGCACGCCCTGGCTGCTCATTCTGTCGTAGGCGTTGAGGAGCTTGATGGTGGTTAGCAGATAGTAGCTGAGGAAGCGCGTAATCTGGGGCACGTCTCCGGGGTCGTGGATGGCGTCCTGCACTATTTTGTCGGATATCTCCATTATGCGGTTGATTTTTTTGCGTATGCTCTCGTCCTGGATGGAGGCGTAGAGCCTGCCCATCTCCTTCTGGGCGGTGTGGCCTTCGGCGATGATGGCGTCAATCTCCGCGCCGTAGGACTTGGCGGGTTCCGGCTCCGGATCCTCCTTCGATGACCCGACAGTGCTCCGGCGGGGGTTGAGCCGCGCCATGACGGGGATGGCGGCGGCCGCGCAGGCGGCAGAGACGGCCAGCGTAATCAGAATTACGTTGAGCCTGTATATCGGAAGCGTGAGCGCCATGACGGCCCAGACTATGCCGAAGACATATATGGGCGCGACGGACGCCCGCTTTTTCCTCTTTCGTGAACGAGCCATTGCTATGCCCTCCAAAATCGTTGCCGCCCGGCGTGATATAACCCGGCGATATACATATAATGATACTACTTTTGGTCTCTACCGTCAAGAGTGACAAAGGCGGGGCTGAAAGTACTTGCAAGCGGCACAAAAAGGATGTATAATAACTAATTGTGATAGTAGCCAACTGGGGCCGCACCCTCAGGTGCGACCCCATATATAAAGGCGGCGGCGCGCGCCACGCAGCCGCTTTATCCTATGCCGCGCGGGCACCCCGAGTGCCTCGCAGGCCGAAAGGGAGATATTGTAATGAAAACCCGAATAGCCCCCTCCATTCTCTCCGCCGATTTCGCCCGCCTTGCCGACGAGGTGGCGACCGTCGCCGAGGCCGACTGGCTCCATGTCGACGTTATGGACGGCCTCTTCGTCCCCAATATCTCCATAGGCATACCCGTCGTCGCCTCGCTCAGAAAATCGACCTCCATGTTCCTCGACGTCCACCTCATGATTGACAGACCCCAGCGCTATGTGCGCGAATTCTGCCGCGCCGGCGCCGACCTTGTGGTCTTCCACGTCGAGGCCGCCCAGCCCCAGGATATATTCGAGGCCATATCCATAGTCAAGTCCGAGGGCAAGCGCGTCGGCCTGAGCGTCAAGCCCAAAACCCCCGCCTCCGTCCTCGCGCCGTATCTCGGTATGCTCGACCTCGTGCTCGTAATGACCGTCGAGCCGGGCTTCGGCGGACAGAGCTTCATGGCGGATATGCTGCCCAAAATAAGCGAGCTGCGCTCTGTGCTCGACAAGGTCAACCCCGGCTGCGAGCTTGAGGTCGACGGCGGCATAGACCCCAACACCGCGCCGCTGGTCAAAAAAGCGGGCGCGAACGTCCTGGTCGCAGGCAGCGCCGTCTTCGGCAAGAGCGACCGCGCGGCGGCCATCAGGGCCATACGCAACAGTTAATAAGGAGCTTGAATTTCAAATGGCATCTGTGTTTCCCGCTGCTCTCGAAAACCTCATAGACCATTTCGCCGCCCTGCCCGGCATAGGCCGCAAGAGCGCGCAGCGCCTCGCATTCCACGTCCTCTCCCTGCCGGACGGCGAGGCGGAGAGCTTTGCACAGGCCATCATGCAGGCCCGCGGCAGTGTCCACTGCTGCCCCGTCTGCCAGAACCTCACCGACGGCGAGAAATGCGCCGTCTGTCTCGACGAGCGCCGCGACAAAAGCACCATCTGCGTCGTGGCCGAGCCGCGCGACGTGCTCAGCATAGAGCGCAGCCGCGAGTATACCGGAGTCTACCATGTGCTCCACGGCGTCCTCTCCCCTCTCAGCCACATAGGACCCGACGATATAAAGATTAACGAGCTGGTGAAGCGCGTCGCCGACGGCGGCGTCAGCGAGGTCATCATGGCCACCAACCCTGACACCGAGGGCGACACCACAGCCATGTACATCTCCCGCCTCCTGCGCCCCTTCGGCGTCAAGGTCACCAGACTCGCCTACGGCATACCCGTCGGCTCGAACCTCGAGTTCGCAGACGACGCCACACTCGTGCGCGCCCTGGAGGGACGGCGCGAGCTTTAAATTGACTTAAAGGCGGCCTCGCCGCCATGCCGCGCTGCGGCTATACATAAAATCAATATGGGCTGCACTACGGGCGTGGAGCCGGCGCCGCCAGGATGTGCCGCGTGTTTCAGGACGCGGCGGATACCAGGCGGGGCTGTGTTTTGCTTTGCCCAAAAGAGCCCGGTCAAAGGAGAATAATATGGCAAACAAACTCAAAATCATACCCCTCGGCGGTCTCGACGAGATAGGCAAAAATATCACCGTATTCGAGTACGGCAAGGATATCATCGTCGTCGACGCCGGTATGGGTTTCCCCGACGAGGATATGTACGGCATAGACGTCGTCATCCCCAACATCAGCTACCTTGTGCAGAACAAAAAGCGCATACGCGCCATAGTGCTGACCCACGGCCACGAGGATCATATCGGCGCCCTGCCCTACATCCTGCGCGAGATAAACGTGCCCATTTACGCCACGCGCCTCACTGCCGGACTGGTCGAGCTCAAGCTCGCGGAGCACCGCCTGCTCGACAAGACCAAAATAGTCACGCTTGAGGCCGGCGAGAGCTTCCACGCCGGCTGCTTCGAGGTGGAGTTCATCCGCGTAAACCACTCTATCCCCGACGCCGTCGCCCTCGCAATCACCACGCCCATAGGCAAGGTCATCCACACCGGCGACTTCAAGATAGACGTCACCCCCATACACGGCGAGATGACCGACCTCGCCCGCCTCGGCGAGCTCGGCAAGGAGGGCGTGCTCTGCATGCTCTGCGACTCTACAAACGTAGAGCGGCCCGGCTATTCCGACTCCGAGCGCAAGGTCGGCGCGCGCTTCGACGAGCTGTTCAAGGGCTGCGACAAGCGCATCATAGTCACCACCTTTGCCTCCAATGTCCACAGACTTCAGCAGATAATCAACGCCGCCTACAAATATAAGCGCAAGGTCGGCATCACAGGCCGCAGCATGGAAAACGTCATGCGTGTGGCCCAGGACCTCGGCTATATCAAGGTGCCTGACGGCGTCATAGTCGATATGAACAAGATTAACGGCCTCCCCAAAAACAAGGTCGCCATCATAACCACCGGCAGCCAGGGCGAGGCCATGAGCGCGCTCTACCGCATGGCCTTCTCCGGCCACCGCCAGATTGAGATTACCGAGGGCGACAGGGTCATCATCTCCGCCTCCGCCATCCCCGGCAATGAGCGCACTATCACCAAAGTCATAGACGAGCTGTTCTCCAAAGGCGCCGAGGTCATCTACGAGCGCATGAGCCAGCTGCACGTCTCCGGCCACGCCTGCCAGGAGGAGCTCAAGCTCATCCACGCCCTCGTGAAGCCCAAATTCTTCGTCCCCGTCCACGGCGAGCACCGCCACCTCTGCAAGCACGCCGCTCTGGCCCAGATGATGGGAACCGACCCCGCCAATATAGTCCTCGGCGAGAACGGACGCATCATTGAGGTCACTCCGCGCAAGATTAAGCTCGGCGGCGCGGTCACGGCGGGCAAGGTGTTTGTCGACGGCATGGGCGTCGGCGACGTCGGCTCCGTCGTCCTCCGCGACAGACAGCTTCTGGCGCAGGACGGCATGATAGTCGTCGTCATGACCCTTTCCGCCGAGGACAACAGCCTCATATCCGGGCCGGACATCATAAGCCGCGGATTCGTGTACGTCAAGGAGTCCGAGAGCCTGATGGACGAGATGCGCCGCGTCACGCTCGAGAGCCTCGAGAGCTGCCACGCGCAGAAGATAAGCGACTGGGCCACCATCAAGTCGCGCGTCAAGACCAACCTCAGCGGCTACCTCTACAAGACCACTAAGCGCAGCCCCATGATTATCCCCGTCATCACCGAGGTGTGATATGGGCGCTTTGTTCGACGCGCACTGTGACACCGCCTTCGCCATCTACGAGGGCGGCGAGCCGCTCAGAAAAAACTCCTGCCACACCGACCTCGAGCGCGGCTCGGCCTATGCCCCGCGCGGCCAGGTCTACGCTGTGTGGCAGCATGGCGATAATCAGCGTGAAAAAGCCCGCGGCACATTCGAAAAGCTGCTGCGCGAGCTGGAGATAAACTCCGACATGGTGAGCCTCTGCCGCTCACACGCCGATATCAAGGCCGCGTTTGCCTCGAACAGACAGGCGGCGCTTATTTCGATAGAGGGCGCGGAGCTTATAGACTGCTCCGAGGAGGAGCTTGAGCGCGCATACACGCTGGGCGTGAGGATAATCCACCTCTGCTGGAACAGCGACAACGCGCTCTGCGGCGCAGCCGCGGACAGCTGCGGCGGGCTCACCGAGCGCGGGCGCAGCTTCGTGCGCAGATGCGGCGAGCTGGGCGTGCTTATTGACCTCTCGCACGCCTCCGATAAAACGGCTGGCGACGTTCTCGAGCTGGGCTGCACCAAGGTGCTCGCCAGCCACTCGGACTGCCGCGCGGTGTGCAGCGTGCCGCGCAATCTGCCGGATGAGCTGCTGCGCGACATTGCCGCGAGCGGCGGCGTCGTGGGGCTGAACCTCTATCCCCCGTTCCTCGGA
>CALWXY010000192.1 GCA_944385595.1 uncultured Oscillospiraceae bacterium | reverse complement strand
CGTGGCGGCGAGCCATCTGCTCGACGCAGGTCTTTAGCTCGGCGTCGCTGAGCTGGGACATGGTCTCGCGGCACTTGGTCTGGAAGTACTGCTCGTGGCCCAGCGCGTCCTCGACATACAGGAGTTCTTTAGTCGTCATGGTATAAACCTCCTTTTTGCTATATGCCTCCGCAAACGGTGGCAAGCTTATTCTCCCGCGTGACTGCGCGCTTATACGTGAAAAAGCCCGGCTGAACGCCGGGCTTTTCTGGAAATTTAAACGTTATTTTTTTACAAATCCCGCCTTGGCCGCGGTGGTGTACTTGCGGCAGAAGCGGTCACGTCCGAGCAGCATCTCGGTGGCCTTGAGGCTCTCGATGAGCGCGCGGTTGGCGGGGTTGCAGACCGCCGAGTCCAGCCCCGCGCCGAGGGCGAGGGTTAAAAACGTGCGGTTTACCAGCGCACGCTCCGGCAGGCCGAAGGAGATGTTGGAGAGCCCGCCGGTTATGTGCGCCTCGGGGTAGGCCGCGCGTATGGCGCGGATGCAGTCCAGCGCCTGGACGCAGGCGCTGTTGTCCGTCGCGACGGACATTATGAGCGGGTCGACATACACCTGGGCATCGGCGATGCCGGCCGCTCTCGTCGCCTCGAATATGCGAGCCACATTTTCGAGCCGCTCATCGTTGTTTTTAGGCATGCCGGAGCGGGACTCGTCGAGCGCGAGCGCAATCACGGGGCAGCCGCGCTCGGCGATGAGCGGGATGAAGGCCTCGAGCCTGCGCGGGTCGGCGTTTATGGAGTTCACCATCGGCACGGCTTTGACGTGCTCCAGCGCCGCTTTTAGGGTGGCGGGGGAGGAGCTGTCTATGCATATGGGCGTCTCCGCCGCGCCCTGGACGACCTCGAGCAGCCAGAGCATATCCTCGACCTCGCGGTCAGGGTTGGTGCCGGCGTTTACGTCGAGATAGTCGGCTCCGGCGGCGGCCTGCTCGGCGGCGAGCTCGGCGATGAACTGCGCGTCGCGCGCGAGTATCGCGGCGTTGACCGCCTTGCGCGTGCCGTTTATCTTTTCGCCTATGACTATCATAAATCAATACTCCTCGGCTACCTCGTGGATGGCGACGAGGTTGTCGTATTTCGAGCAGGACGGGGCGTCGCAGCCGGCGGTGAGGAAGAAACCCTGAGGCCCTATGTCGTCGAGCAGGCGTCTCGCATAGTCTTTGACCTCCTGCTTGGAAGAGACGGTCAGCATCTGGGCGGGGACGTCGCCCATGATGGCGACGTGGTTGCCGAGAATCTTTCTGGCCTTGCGCAGGTCGGTCATGCCGTCGGTGTTGATGATGCACTTCTGGTCGGGCAGCTCGAGGAAGCGCTCGATGTCGCGGTCCCAGCAGGAGTCGAGGTGCATGATGGGCGTGAAGCCGCGCGCGGCGAGGTGCTCGGCCAGCTCTTTCATATACGGCCAGACCAGAGTGTCCCAAATCTTGCGGTTGACCATGCTGCTCGCGCCGCGCCAGCCGCCGACCCAGCGGCCTATGATGCACTCGTCAATCGGCATGGCGTCAATCTGGGCGTGCAGAGCGGGCATCATAGCGTCCTGCGCGGCCTTGACCTTGTCGAGCTTTTTGTAGCAGTCCATAAAGAACTTGCCCATGCTGCGGCCGCCGCACAGAGTCTCAAACGGCGGGCACACGAGGCCGGAGTTGAGCGAGGGATAGCCCGCCTCGGCATAGCGGCGCATATAGGTCAGGAAGTCTTCGCCGTAGAAGGAGTTGAACTTCGCCATCTCGCCGGGGATGTCGTCCATGACCTGCGGCAGTATGCGGGCCTGAACCTCGGCGAGGCCGCCGTTTGCAATGGTGTCGTAGTCGGAGTCGAGCATGACGTCTTTTTCCTCGACCTGCCAGACGGCGTCGGGCGGGAGCTCGTGGCCGGGGCGCTTCAGCCTTGACCACCAGCAGAGGGTCAGCGCCGCATAGTGAGCGCCGGGGTAGCCGAAGTTGAAGCAGTCTATCGGGGCCTCGCGGCTGATGCGGTCAAGGAAATCGAGGTAGAGCTGGAAGCCGCGTTCGGTGTCGTCCATATACTCGGCGAGGGTGATGTCGTCGTAGAAGCTGGGGGCGACGGACTGGCTCATGAAGGTGCTGACGACCTTCTTGTTCTTGAACGCTATGCAATCCTTGACCTTTTGCAGACGCTCTTCAAATATGGGGCTGTATGTCATACTCCGAGCACCTCCTTGCAGAAGTTGACAGTGTCCTGAGCGTCGCGCCCGTAGGCATCGGCGCCTGAGTAGGTGACCACGTTCTCGTCAATCGGGCCGCCGCCGATGATGATTTTGACATCGTCGCGCAGGCCGGCGGCCTTGACGGCGTCGACGGTGTCCTTGATGGAGCCGTAGCATGAGGCGAGCAGGCAGGACAGGCCGAGCACCTTGGCCCCGCTGTCCCTGAGCGCCTGGACGAAGGTCTCCGGCGGGACGTCGACGCCGAGGTCGATGACCTCGAAGCCCGCCGCCGTCATCATGCTGTTGACTATGTCCTTGCCAATGTCGTGGATATCGTCCTTGACGGTGCCGAGCACGAACTTGCCGATTGTCTTGCCGCCCTCGCCCTGGATGTGGGGCAGAACCTCGTCGCCCACGG
>CALWXY010000191.1 GCA_944385595.1 uncultured Oscillospiraceae bacterium | reverse complement strand
ATCACCTTCGCCGACGCGCGCGACTCCGACGTCAAGCGCGAAAACGCCAATATCGACGGCGACACCGCCATGGGCACCATGCTCAAATACGGCTCCGAGGGCGCGAAGCGCTTCTACAACATGTTCGTCCTCAAGCCGGAGCACGCCAAGGCGCACTCCGAGGGCGACATCCACACCCACGACCTCGACTTCTACACCCTCACCACCACCTGCACGCAGATAGATATAATCAAGCTGTTCCACGGCGGCTTCTCCACCGGCCACGGCCACCTGCGCGAGCCGAACGACATCTCGTCCTATTCGGCGCTGTGCTGCATCGCCATCCAGTCCAACCAGAACGACCAGCACGGCGGCCAGTCCATAGTGAACTTCGACTACGGCATGGCCGAGGGCGTCGCCAAGACCTTCAAGCGCCTCTACCGCCAGAACCTCGCGAAATACCTCATGCTCTGGCGCGAGATCGACGACCCGGAGAACGAGCTGCGCGCCATCGCCGCCAAAATCGAGGCCGAGACCGGCCTCTTCCCCCGCCTTGAGGACATGGACGGCTACATGGAGGCTGAGCTGCCCCTGCTCGCCGAGCGCTTCGGCGACGAGGAGATGATGAAAAAGGCCCAGTCCCTCGCGCGGCGCTATGCCGTCAAGGAGACGGACAGGGCGACCTATCAGGCCATGGAGGCCTTCATCCACAACCTCAACACCATGCACTCGCGCGCCGGCGCGCAGACGCCGTTCTCCTCGATAAACTACGGCATGGACACCTCGCCCGAGGGGCGCATGGTGATGAAAAACGTCCTGCTCGCCACCGAGGCCGGCCTCGGCAACGGCGAGACGGCCATCTTCCCCATCCAGATTTTCCGCGTCAAGGAGGGCGTGAACTTTAACCCCGGCGAGCCGAACTACGACCTCTTCCAGCTCGCCTGCCGCGTCTCTGCCAAGCGCCTCTTCCCAAACTTCAGCTTCATAGACGCGCCGTTCAACTACCAGTACTACAAGCCCGGCCACCCGGAGACGGAGATAGCCTACATGGGCTGCCGCACGAGAGTCATCGGAAACGTCTACGACCCTGAGCGCGAGATCTCAAACGGGCGCGGCAACCTCAGCTTCACCTCGATAAACCTGCCGCGCCTCGCCATCAAGGCCAAGGGCGACCTCGGCGTGTTCTTCGAGGGGCTCGACGCCATGATGGAGCTGGTCATCGACCAGCTCAAGGAGCGCTTCGCCATCCAGTGCCGCAAAAAGGTGAAAAACTACCCCTTCCTCATGGGTCAGGGCGTCTGGCTCGACAGCGAGAAGCTCGACTGGGACGACGAGGTCGGCGAGGTGCTCAAGCACGGCACCCTCACCTGCGGCTTCATCGGGCTCGCCGAGTGCCTCAAGGCGCTCATCGGCGTCCACCACGGCGAGAGCGCCCAGGCGCAGAACCTCGGACTTGAGATAGTCGCGCACATGCGCGCGAGGATGGACGAGGAGAGCGCGCGCACCGGGCTGAACTTCTCGCTCATCGCCACCCCTGCCGAGGGCCTCTCCGGCCGCTTCGTCCGCATGGACAAGAAGCGCTTCGGCGTCATCGAGGGCGTCACCGACCGCGAGTACTATACCAACAGCTTCCACATCCCCGTCTACTTCCCGATAACCGCCTTTGAAAAGATAAAGCTCGAGGCGCCCTATCACGCGCTGACCAACGCCGGACACATCAGCTACGTCGAGATGGACGGCGACCCCACCGACAACCTCGAAGCTTTTGAGAAGGTCGTGCGCTATATGAAAGAGTGCGGCATAGGCTACGGCAGTATCAACCACCCCGTTGACCGCGACCCCGTCTGCGGCTACTCCGGCATCATCGGCGACCAGTGCCCCGGCTGCGGCCGCACCGAGGCCGACGGCGTGCCCTTCGAGCGCATACGCCGCATCACCGGCTACCTCGTCGGCACTCTCGACCGCTTCAACGACGCAAAGCGCGCCGAGGAGCGCGACAGGGTCAAGCACGGAATATAAACTTAAAATGAAAGGGAGCTTAGGCTCCCTTTCGTTTTAGCAGCGCGAACTCTGCGAGGCAATATTACTATTTCAGGGGCTTGCGCCCCTCCGCCTTTTTGGTTATACTGGTAAATAAAGTAATGGAGGAGAGCCATGCGCATAGCAAATTACATACAGGACTCCATAGTCGACGGCAAGGGGCTGCGCTTCACGCTGTTCACCCAGGGCTGCCCTCACCGCTGCGAGGGCTGCCACAACCCCCAGACCCACGACTTTGACGGCGGGCGCGAGATGAGCACCGACGAGATTGTCGCCATCATCCTCAAAAACCCGCTGACCGACGGCGTCACCTTCTCCGGCGGAGAGCCCTTCGCCCAGGCGCGCGACTGCGCCGCCATAGCGCGGGCCGTGCGCGAAAAGGGGCTGAATATCTGGGCCTACAGCGGCTACACCTTCGAGCAGCTGCTCGCGGGCAGCGACGATATGCGCGAGCTGCTCAGTCTCTGCGACGTGCTGGTCGACGGGCCGTTCATCCTCGCGCAGCGCAGCCTGTCGCTCAAGTGGCGCGGCAGCGCGAACCAGCGCGTGCTCGACGTGCCTAAGAGCCTCGCCGCGGGCGAGGCGGTTCTCCTCGCCTGAATTGGAGGAAAGCTCATGGCAGAATACACCGTAACCGTCCGCCAGGGCGGGAAAAGCTTCACGCTCCGCTTCGATGGGGAGCGCAGCCTGCTCGACTGCCTCCGCGACGCGGGCTTCACCGGCATCCACGCGCCATGCGGCGGCCAGGGCACCTGCCGCCAGTGCACCGTCTCCGCCACGGGCGCGCTGCGCCGCATCGCCGACGGCGAGATCTTCTCAGCGCGCGGCGAGGAAGTCCTCGCCTGCCGCCACGCCGCCGCGGGCGACTGCGAGATTGCCGTGCCGGAGTCTAAGAAGATGTCCGTCGTCACGAGCGGCGCGGGCGATATAGACCCCTGCGGCGAGGGGCTGGGTCTCGCCGTCGATATAGGCACCACCACCGTCGCCGTCTACCTCTACGACCTCGCGGAGGGGCGGCGCGTCGCCGTCGTGAGCGACAGAAACGCCCAGCGCCCCTACGGCGCCGACGTCATCAGCCGCATCCAGTTCTGCGCCGAGCCGGGCGGGCTGGATAAGCTGGGAAGCGCCATACGCTGCCAGATTTCCAAGGCCATCGACGCCTGCTGCAAAAAGGCAGGGCGCAGCCGCTCCGAGATAGTCTACGTCTCCATCGCGGGCAACACCGTCATGGAGCACATATTCGACCTGCTCTCGCCGGTCAGCATAGGCGTCGCGCCGTTTAAAACGCTCAGCCTCTTCGGCGAC
>CALWXY010000190.1 GCA_944385595.1 uncultured Oscillospiraceae bacterium | reverse complement strand
TAATGCGCCTCGCCTTCGGCTTCGGCTTCAAGCCGAAGCGCTTCGACAGAGCCTGCCTCGCCATCGGCGGAGTGCCGTGCGGCGGCGCCGACCACGCCTTTGCCGTCGAATTTCTGAACGGCCTGTTCGTAAAGCTCCTGCTCTGGGAGGGGGACGACGAGTTCCAGCCCTCGGCGCAGATTCTGTTCTCCGACAATTTCCCGGCCATGTTCACGGCCGAGGACATGGCCGTCGTGGGCGACACGCTGATAAACGCCCTCAAGGCCGCCGATAAAAACTGAATAACCGCAAAAAAGAGCTCGCCTCGCGGCGAGCTCTTTTTTCATACCTTGTCAAATTTCGGCCGGTAGCGCCGGTAAACTATATACGACATGATGACCGTCAGCGTGTCGGCCGTCACCTGCGAGGAGACTATGCCGTACATGCCGAAGATGGAGTTGAGTATGAACAGCATGGGGATATTGAAGACGAGCCAGCGGACGATGCCGAGGAAGAGCGAGCGCTGGCCGAGTCCAAATGCCTGGAACAGGTAGACGGTGAAGAAGCTGAGGAACATCAGCGGCGTTGCGAGGACGCGTATGCGGAGGAATGTCGTCGCCATGCCGACGGTGGTGGCGTCGTCGATGAAGAAGCGTATCAGCTGCGGGGCGAAGAGCTCATACAAGGCGATGCTGATTGCGGCGACGGTGAGGCCGACGGTCAGCGCGAGCTTTATGATGCTGTTCATGCGTTTTTCGTTTGCGGCGGCGTAGTTGTAGGCGACGAGCGGGAGCATGCCCTGACAGATGCCAATGCCGACGTTCAGCGGGAAGCGCTCGACCTTGAGGACTATGCCTATGGCGGCGAGGGCGAAGTCGTTGTAGGAGACCATCAGCCTGTCTATGATTATGTAGTCGATGTCGAAGAGGAAGGAGGCGACGGCCGACGGGATGCCGACGGCAAACACGCCGATGATGCTTGAACGTGCTGGCCAGCCGTTTTTGAAGCTGAAGGTGAGCGGGCAAACACCGCGCAGCCTTGCGAGCTGGATGAGGAAGTAGAGGCAGGCAATGCAGTTTGAGAGGCAGGTGGCGATACCCGCACCGAGGACCTCGTAGCCCTGGGGCATGATGAGGAACATGAAGATGGGGTCGAGTATGATGTTGAGCACGCCGCCGAATGTGATGCCGAAGCCGGCCTTGCCGGACTGGCCGACGCTGCGGAACATGTTTGCGAGCACGTTGGAGAGTACCGTCGGCACCGCGCCGAAGACGATGACGCAGGTGATGTACTGCTTGGCAAACAGCATGGTGTTGTCGCCCGCGCCGAGCAGGAGTAGCAGCGGCTCCATGAAGATGGCGGTGAGCAGGGAGAAGGCGAGGGCGATGCCCACGGCGAGACGCAGGGCGAAGGCGGAGGCGCGGCGGGCCTCCGGCTCGTTGCCCGCGCCGAGCAGGCGCGAGACGAGCGAGCCTCCGCCGATACCGGCGAGGCCCGCGAGACAGAGTGTGATATTGAATATGGGGAGAATCAGCGAGGTGCCCGCGACCATAAACGGGTTGTCGGTCTGGCCGACGTAGAAGGTGTCGGCCATGTTGTAAATCAAAACGATAATCTGGCTGATTATCGTGGGTACGACCATGGTGCGCAGAGCGGATGGCACCGGCATATCCTCAAAGACATGTTTGCTTGAGACGGAGCTGTTCAAAGGAATTACCTCTTTTCAGAAAAGGGCTGCTAGTATTATAACAAACCGCGGAGGCATATACAATACGTCCGAAGAGAATAACTTTTATGACAAAAATTAACGGGATTTTTTCAAAAAATGCGGCAGACAATAGCGTTGTAAAGCTTGCGGCGCCGAAGGCGATGTAAATAATTGCATAGGCGGCGGTGAATATGGCCGCCATGAGGGCGCAAGCTATTACAGGCAAAAGCCTAGAAAAGAAAAGGAGATGCAAACAAATGTCTAAGACCAGCAATAAGCTCGTTAACCCGAACGCCCGCGATGCGATGGACAGATTCAAGATGGAGGCCGCCTCCCAGGTCGGCGTCACCCTCAAGCAGGGCTACAACGGCGATCTGACCAGCAAGCAGGCCGGCTCCATCGGCGGCCAGATGGTCAAGAAGATGATTGAGGCCTACGAGAACGGCATGCAGTGAGCCGAAAGGCACTGAGAACTGAACTCTGAGGTGGAAGACCGGCGCGCAAAGCGCCGGTCTTTTCGAGATTGCCCCAACATATCCCTCCGACTATAGCCATGGTATGCGGCGGGGGAGCTCGAGGGGGCAAGGCTCGCCTCGAATTGGATAAGCCGCCGTCAAAAAGCCTGAGTAATCAGGCTTTTGAGCAAAGCGGCATTTTCGTATCTATTGTCAAAACGGGAAAAATGATTTAAAATATTAGAAAACGAAGCCTGAGAGGTGAGCATACATAATGCGCGAAGAGGATTGGCGCACCATAATAGCCCTCCACGAGTACCGCAATCTCACGAAGGCGGCCGATTCGATGTACGTCAGCCAGCCCACGCTTACGAAGCAGCTCCACCGTATAGAGAACGAGTTCGGCATAAGGGTGGTGGAGCGGAGCAACAGGGGAGTGAGCTTCACACCGGAGGGCGAGTACCTGGCCAAGCGCGCCCGGCTGATTATGGACGACATTATTGAGACGAAGCGCGTCCTTGCCGAGATGAGCGGCGGCGCTGAGCGCGAGCCGGACTAGCAACAAAACAGTTGCATTCGACAGTCCGGGGTGGTATAATATCACACAGCTCGGCGGCAGCGCCGCCGTATGCAGGCGTAGTTTAATGGCAAAATCTGAGTTTCCCAAACTCATGTCGGGGGTTCGATTCCCCTCGCCTGCTCCACGTCGCCGCGGACGTCATATCGTTCGCGGCGACTTTTTTGCAAAAAGTCACCTCTCACTCATTCTGTCGCGGCTCCTTAACCAAACCGAACCCGCTGACGCTGGGCTTCGGTTTGGGGTTACGCGGGGATTTCCGCGGACGTCATATCGTTCGCGGCGACTTTTTTTGCGAAAAGTCACCTCTCACTCATTCTGTCGCGGCTCCTTAGCCAAACCGAACCCGCTGACGCTGGGCTTCGGTTTGGGTTTGGTCGGGGCTGGTCGATTTTTCCTTATTCACTTTTCACTGAGCTGATGGGTCGCTTTTTGGAAATGAATAACGAATAGTTGCGCTTTCCCGCTAAAAATTGCCATGCTTCATCGAAGCATGGCAATTTTTACTTATCACTTCACGCGCGAGCGGAGCAGGGCGCAGCCGCGCGGCGGGAGGGTCAGCTCGCCGCTGATTTGCCGGCCGGTGAGCAGGTCGACTCCGGTGAGCTCCACTGTGCGGTTTAAGTCGCTGCGGTTCACAACGGCGACGCTCTGCCACTCGCCGAGACTGCGGCGGCAGATAAAGATGTCGCTGTCGGGGCTGAGATACTCAAAGTCGCCGGAGCGCAGCTCGGGGCAGTCGGAGTAAATGCGCCCGAGCTTCTGGTAGAAGCGGCGGAGCCTGTCGTCCTCGCGGCCCCAGGGATAGCTGCGGCGGTTGTGCGGGTCGGCGAAGCCCTCCAGCCCGGCCTCGTCGCCGTAGTAGATGCACGGAACGCCGGGTGCTGAGTATTGCAGCAGGGCCGCGAGCATGAGGCGCTGCGCGCCGACGTCGTACATGGCGCTGTTCAGACGGTAGTACTCCTTTTCGGAGTCGCTGAGGTCGTCCGGCGCGCCGCCGAGTACGGTCACCGCGCGGGCGCTGTCGTGGCTGCCGATGAGGTTGAGGGCGCACATCTGAGCCTCGCGGGGATAGTTCTCGGCTATGGAGGTCAGCCGCCTGCGGAGGGCGTCGGAGTCTATGCGGCCGAGCAGGAAGTCGGTCACGGAGCTGCGGAATGGGTAGTGCATTGTGGCGTCCAGCTCGGAGCCGAGCAGATAGCGGCGGGAGACGCCGTAGCTGCGCTTGTTGCTGGCGTCCTCCCAGACCTCGCCGAGCAGGAGACTGTCCTCCTTTTCGGCCTTTATGGCCTCGCGGAAGCCCTCGATGAAGCTGTCTGGCAGCTCGTCGGCGACGTCGAGACGCCAGCCGTCGGC
>CALWXY010000189.1 GCA_944385595.1 uncultured Oscillospiraceae bacterium | reverse complement strand
AGAGTATGGGGTCGGTGAAGAGCGGCTCTATGCGTAGGGAGAGGTTGCTCCTGTGATACTCTATCTTGATACCGTCGACATCGCGCAGCTGCTGGACCTCCTCTGGCAGCGGGGAGTCGAAGACGTCGATATCGCCGGACTGCAGCATGGCTAGGCGGTTGGCGCTGTTGGGTATCTCGCGGTAGATTATCTTCTTGATGGAGGGCGCCTCGCCGTAGTAGTTCGGATTTGCGACTATGACGACCTGATTGCCGGGCGACCACTCCTCGATGTAGTAGGGGCCGAAGGTGGCGGCGTTGGTGGCCAGCCAGTCGGAGGCCCAGGGGTCGTCCTCCGTGGCGTGCTTCTTGGCCTCGGTGGAGTCTATGATACCGCAGAGGATGTGGGTGTAGAAGATGTCGGCAATATAGCTCACGTCGTCGGTGGTGATGGAGATGGTGTACTTGTCCTCGACCTTGACGTTGTCGCAGCTGGAGAGGCCGGTGGTGGAGTACATGTGGAAGACGCCCAGAGCCTGGAGCGCGTCGGCCCTGTCGAGGCGCCACTTGACGTCCTCGGCGGTGAGCTCGTTGCCGTAGTTGGACAGGACGCCCTCGCGCAGCTTGAAGTAGATGGTCTTGCCGTCCTCGGAGCGCCACCAGTCCTCGGCGAGCGCGCCTTTGATGTTCTCGTAGTCGAAGTCGGGGATGAGGGTGCCGTTTTCGTTCTCGACTATGTTCCAGTCGAGAAGGGTCTCGTATACATTGGCGGCGAGGCCCATGGCCTCCAGCGAGTTGTGGTACTCGGGATCTATGCCGTTGGGGAGCGAGCTGACGCCCACGACGAGCACCTCGTTTGGGCCGTATTCGGCGTCGCCGCTGACGTCTGGGGACGTCTCATCCCCGCCGCCGCAGGCGGCCAGGCCGAGCAGCATTGCCATTGCCAGTGCCAGGAACAGGAACCTTTTGCTGTTTTTCATTTCAATCCTCCTTCAGGTGTTGGTCTCAGATTTCAAGTGGATGTCTTGCGGATTTCACAGTCTCCCCAGCGCCTCTCACCACCCCGCCCGATTCCGTCTCGTTTGATTGCAAATAAATTATAGCATCGGCCTTTTTGGCTGTATTCGTCCAACCTGCACAGTTTAAATTGAAGTCCGCTGGTCGACCTGTACGATAATACCCATGGCTCTATTTACACTGCCGCGCATTTTGGATATAATACATAAAAAAACGAGGAGCGGTTCGACGGCATGGACGTGCAACTTTTGACGGGGAAAATAAGCCGGGACATACTCTGCCCCCTCGCCGGCATGGACGGCTTCGGCAGAGATGTGAGGTGTGTGACGGTGGCCGAGGACATCGCCGCGGCGCAGAATTTCTCGGGCGGCGAGCTGGTGCTGTCGAGCGGGATGCTGCTCCCGGACGGCAGCCAGGGGCTGATGGAGAGCATAAGCGCGCTCAACGAGGCCGGCTGCGCGGGGCTGTGCCTGAGATTGCCGCCGGAGGCCGAGTGGATAAGCGGGGAGGTCCTCCGCCACGCCGACGCACTGAGATTCCCCCTGTTCGGCATAAGGTCGCCGTTTTCGATGGCGGAGATATCCAAAATGCTGTACCGCCGCGCCGACCAGAGCGAGCACCCGGATTTTGAGTATGTCCTCGCCTCTATCCGCGAGCTGAGCGAGATGACGCTCTCCGGGGGCGGGCTGGATGAAATCATTGCCATGATAGCGCGAAAGCTGTCCAACACTGTGATGTTCCTCACGCCCCAGCTCGTAATCTCATCCGTGCAGACGGTGCTCCGGGAGGTGCGGAAGGGCGATTTCTATCCGTCGAAGGGGCAGCGGTTTTTCACCCCGTCCGAGCAGGCGAGGCTGGAGAAAGGCTTTGCGGGCCAGAGTCCCCAGCTGTTTCAGGACAGGCTCATAAGAAACGGCGAGCCCGTGTCTTTCATTCTCAGCCCGGCGAGATGGGGTGAGTCGTTGACCGGCTATCTCTGCATACTGTCGACCAACAAGCCGTTTTCCCTGCTGGAGCTCTGGGTGGTGGAGAACTATCTGCCCGTGCTGGCGCAGACCATGCGCAGCAAGGTACAGGCCGAGGCGTCGGCCCTCAATATGGACGACCTCTTCATGTGGCAGGTGCTTTTGCAGCAGAACCCGGACTCCCAGCGCGCGAAGCAGTTCTGCGCGCTCTGCAATTTCGACTACGATTCGACACGGATTTGCATTGTGATGGAGTATCCTTCGCTCGCCGCCATGCCCGCCTTGCAGAGGCGTCAGGCGCTGGAGAAGCAGCGCGCGCATATCAGCCGCCGTCTCGCCGAGCACAACGACATGGACAAGCTGATTCTGATACATGAGAATACGCTCACCATACTTCGGCTTGTGCCCGCGGGTATGCCGAGAATCGCGGTCATACTGGAGCACGAGTTGCTCGGCACGCAGATGGTTCAGGAAATCAGCAACGAATTCGGGCTGGACTGTTTTATCGGCCTCAGTGAAACGTGCCGGGGGCTTGAGACGCTCAGTTCCTGCTATTTCGAGGCGGCGGAGAGCATAGCTCTGGGCAAGAAGATACGCCCGTCGCAGAGCTGTTTTTCGTATCACGAGCAGTACCTGTTCCACCGGCTGTGGCACAATTTCACCACCGACGAGCTGCACGCCATATGCGTGAACATACTGGAGCCGATTATGGGCGACACGCCGGACTTCGCCGAGCTGCGGCGCACGCTGGAGGCCTATATAAGCTGCACGGGCAACCTCAGTCAGACGGCCGAGCGCCTGTACATACACCGTAACACCCTCAACTACCGCATGGCGAAGCTCAAAAACCTGCTGGCGGTCACCGAGATATCGGCGGACGATTTCACCCGCTATATGGTCGGACTTACGATATTGAAGATGATATAATATGCCTCAACAGAATAATGCCCTCCGGCGATTTTGCCGGAGGGCATAGATTTTTTGTCGAAAATCTGGAGAATGGGATAATCACGCAGAATTTGCCGCGCATCTAGGCCGGCTGATAGCCAAGCTCATCGAGCTGCCGTGCGGCGAGGCCGCGCAGCGCGACGCGGTCGGCTCCCGCCTGTATCATCTCGTAGGCGTCCTCGAGTGAGGCCACGCCGCCGGAGGCCTTCAGCTTTATCCCGTCGCCAAAGGCGTTTTTCAGCAGCAGCAGGTCGTGCATCGAGCAGCGCCCGCCGCGCATGCCCATGCAGGTCTTGATATACGTCGCGCCTGCCTCGAGACTGAGGCGCGACATGAGTATCTTCTCCTCGTCGGTCAGGAAGCCCGTCTCTATGATGACCTTGAGCGGCGCGCCGTAGCGCGCGGCAATCTCGGCGCAGCGGTGGATGTCGGCCTGGTACTCGTCGTAGCGCCTGTCGAAAAACAGCGCCTGCTGGCCGACGATGTCGACCTCGCAGCAGCCCATTTTGAGCCCCTCCTCGACTATATGCGCCCGCTGAACCGGGTGGAACACATCGCAGCAGCCCTGCACCACCTTTACATCGCTGCCCTCGAGGTGCCTGAACACATCCTTTATATACGCCTGAAACGGCACCATGCGCGCCATTTTAAAGCGTTTTGCGTCGTCGCAGGCCTTTTTGATCTCCGCGTCGGTGGCGTTGGCGCTGAGCAGCGCCGTGTATTCTATGCGCTCCATTATCTCGGCGATTTTGCCGTTGTCGCGCGGGCACTGGAAAAGCTTCATCATAGGGCATCCCTCCTGTATCCCAGGGCGTCGAGCTGCGCGGCGAAGCGGGGGCCGGCGTCCACTCTGGCGGCGCCGCAGTCTATATACTCGGCGCAGTCCTCGAGATAGGAGTAGTCCCAGCCGCCGCCGGCCTTGACCGGCAGCCTGCCGGCGCTGCGCTCCAGCGCGAAGCACAGCGTGTTCACTGTGGTGCGCCCGCCCTCGGTGCCGCAGACCTCGCCGAAGCCGCTGCACAGGCGTATCCAGTCGGCCTGCGCCCCGACTGCCGTGTCGATGAGGTGCGCCATGGCCTCGCGCTCCATCTGCTCCGGCTCGAGTATGACGCCGGCTCTGCCGCCGGCGGCGTGAATTTTTTCCGTGAGCGCCGCAAGCTGGGCTTTTAGCCCGTCGAATTTGCTGTCGCGCAGCATGCCGACGGGCACGGCCAGCTCAAAATTCCGCACGCCCGCCGCCAGCAGGATTTTCGTCCCGGCGAGGCGGCAGTCGAGGTTCTCGTCGAGCGCGTGGTTCATGGCGTTCATACACACGGTCTCGACGCCGGAGCCCTCCAGCTCCCGCAGCACGGCGGGGCAGTCGAAAGGCGTGGCGAGCACGGCGGCAAAGCCCAGCCGCCTGGCCGCGGCGCACGCCGCCTCTATGTAGGCCCTGCGCGGCGAGGGGACGAGCAGGGCGGCGTATTCCGCGCGCGAGGCCACCGCCTCTATCGCCGCGCGATCTGTCTTGATGTCAAATAGCTTCATTGTTTACCTCACTTGCTTGTCCAAATCCGTTCACGGCGTCCCCGCGAGCCAGGTCGACATCGCCGGTACGGCGTTCACGAGGATGAGTACTATACACTCTATGCCTATGAGCGGCAGCGATTTGATGAATGTGTGCTCAATGCGCCCCTTTGCTATCTCGTTGCCTATGGTGAGGCAGCCGCCGACCGGCGGCGTCACCAGGCCCATGCAGAGATTGAGGCAAAGTATGGTGCCGAACTGCACGGGGCCTATGCCGCAGTAGCGCGCCACGGGCAGCAGTATGGGCGTGAGTATGACTATGGCGGCGTTGGCCTCCATGAACATGCCGACCACCAGCAGGAACAGGTTTATGAGCAGCATGATGATGAGCGGGCTGTCGGAGAGGTCCATTATCGCCGTCGCGATGATTGTGGGCACCTTGGCTATGGTGAGCACCCAGCCGGAGATTTTAGAGGTGCCCATGAGAATCATGGTGATGCCGACGGTGACGCCGCTCTCAACCGCAATGGTGAAGAGCTGTCTCGGCTTTATCAGCCGGTAGACGAACACGGCGATAACGGCTGTGTAGACGCAGGCCACGGCCGCGGCCTCGGTCGGGGTGCAGATTCCGCCGAATATGACGCCCAGCAGCACGACCGGCATGAGCAGCGCCCATATACTCCTCATCGCCTGGCGCCCGACCTCGCGGATGTCGAAGCGCTTCGAGGCCGATTTCAGGCCGTGGCGGCGGGCGTAGACGTTGCAGTACACGGCGAGCAGCACGGCCAGCAGTATGCCGGGCAGCAGCCCGCCTTTGAACAGCGCGGTCACGTCGGTGTCCGACGATGTGCCGTAGACTATCATGAATATGCTAGGCGGAATCAGCGGGCCGAGTATGGCGGAGTTGGCAGCTATGGCCGCGGCGAACTCGGTGTCGTAGCCCTCGTCCTTCATGGCGGGGATGGTTATGCCGCCTATGCCGCTGACCGTGGCTATGCCGGAGCCGGTCAGCGCCGCGAATATGGCCGAGGCCACAACGGTGATGATGGCGAGGCTGCCCTTCAGCCAGCCGAAGGCCGCCGAGGCAAAGTCGAGTATTTTTTTCGTGATGCCGCCCTGGCCCATGATGTTGCCGGCCAGCAGGAAATACGGTATGGCCAGCAGCGCGAATGAGTCGAGCCCGGAGAAGAGCTTCTGCGGCATTATGGTGAGCAGATAGCCGCCGCTGAACATGCAGCACATAGAGGCAAAGCCTATGGCAAAGGCTATGGGCATGCCGAGCAGGACGAGCACTATCATGGTTATGAGCAGCAGTGCGCCCGTGTTCATGCGGCATCCCCCTTCCGCTTCCTCACGAGAGGAAGAACATAGTCTGTGCCTATGCGCTCGAGGATGAAAACTATCATCAGCCCGGCGCCGATGACCGTGCCCATGTGGACATACTGCATGTTCACCTTGAGCGCGAGCGAGTTCTGGTTTTGGATAGAGTCTATATACTCCAGACCGGCCGTGAGCACGACCGCAAGGAAGACTATCTGCAAAATATACATGGCGAGCTCCAGCGCCCTCTGCGCCCGGTGCGGCAGGCAGCGGGTGAGCACGTCGATGCGGATGTGGCTGTGCCGCCGGTATCCCACGGGGCAGGCCAGGAACACGACCCATATCATGCAGTATCTGGCGAACTCATCCGCCCAGTTGGTGGCGCTGTGGAAGCTGTAGCGCAGCACCACCTGCATGAATATCACGGCGACCATGGCCGTCATCAGCAGGCCGAGGACGAACAGCAGCAGCTTTTCTATAAAATCGAGTATCTTCTTCACAGGCGTAATCCTCCGGCCGGGGGCGGCTCTCAATACTCCACTGCGCGGATGGCCTCGGCCACGTCGAGGTTCTGCGGGAAGTTGTCGGCCACGAAGGTGTCGAATTTCGCGCGGATGCTCTCAAGGTCGGGCTCGATGACGGTGACGCCCTTCTCCTCGAACAGGCTGATATAGTTGGCCTCCTCGCTGTAGTTATACTCGCTGATTTCCCTCGCGCACTCCTCGGCGGCCTCGAGCAGTATCTGCTGGTGCTCCTCGCTGAGCTCGGCGAAGCGGTCGTTGTCCATGATGAAGATGTCCGCGCCGCAGACGTGGTTGGTGAGTATCAGGTAGTCGCAGACGTCGGCAAAGCCGTAGCTGTAGGAGAGCAGCACGGGGTTCTCCTGAGCCTGGACGGTGCCCTGCTGCAGGCCGGTGATGACCTCGGAGAGATCCATGGGTGTCGGCTGCGCGCCGAGCTGCTGCCAGGTCTTGCTCCAGACGTCGCCGCCGGGTACGCGGATTTTGAGCCCCGCGACCTCGTCGGCGTTGGTGAACGGCACCATGCTGGTCACGACGCGGAAGCCGCGGTAGGATGGGGCGAACACGGTGAAGCCCGCGTCGCTCGCGTAGCTCTTCCACATGTCGCCGACCTCGCTGTCATACCAGCAGGCCATGAAGTGCTCGTAGCTGTCGTAGAGATAGGGCAGGGTGTCGTTGCACATGTCGCTGTAGAAGGAGACTATGTTGAAGCCCTCGACCAGAATGTCCTGGGTGCGGAGCTTGAGGCCCTCGACCTCCTCGGACTGGTTGCCGAGCGTGCCGCCGGCGTAGATGTCGATGAGCAGCTCGCCGTTGGAGCGCTCCTCCACCAGCTCCTTGAACTTGAGCACCATGGTGTGGCGGGAATCCGTCTCACTATTGGTGTGGCCGAGTATGAGCGTGATGGGCTCGGCCGTCTCCGGCGCGGCGCTCTCCGGTGCGGCGGACTCCTTGCTCCCGCCGCAGGCCGCAATCGACGCCAGCATCAGCAGCGCCAGCAGTAATGCTATGCCTCGTTTCATTTTCCATTTCCTCCTTATTTGTTATAGTTGGGCCGTAAAGTAGAATTCTAAAATTCTAGTTTACGCAAATATGATACCATTTTGCCGGAAATTTTGTCAATCGCACAAATTTACAAATTATCTGAGGGCGATTTTGGGCAAAAATCAGGCAAACGGGAAAAATGGCTTTGATTTTTATGCAGAGCGGTAGTAAAATAAATTCAAGTCGAGGCAAATTCAGGTGGTATATTATGGAGAACATACTGACCGTCACGCCCAAAAGGCAAAACGAAAACAACAGCCAGTACGCCTACCGCAATCTCTATTACAACATAATGCGGCTGGCGCTCAAGCCCGGGCAGAGGCTGAACGAGGCCGAGCTCACTAGCGAGCTCGGCATAAGCAGCACACCGTTCCGCCAGGCGCTGTCGCGGCTGCGCGAGGAGGGGCTTGTGGACGTCCGCTCCCAGAGCAGCACAACGGTCTCGTATATCGACTACGGGCTGCTGCAGGAGAACATATTCATCCGCTGCACTCTGGAGGCCGCGGTGATAGAGCAGCTGTGCGCGCAGGGGCTGTCGCCAGAGTACAGGGAGAGGCTGCGGGAGAATCTCAACATCCAGGAGCTGTTCGTGCGCGACCCGATGAAGCGCGAGCGCTTTTTCGAGCTGGACAACGAGTTCCACCGTCTGCTGTTCGCGGCGGCGGGCAAGCCATGGACATACGCGGCCATGTGCCGCTCATGCGCCCAGCTCGACAGGCTGCGCTATATAAATTCGTTTAGCGAGCAGACGGAGCTGCACGCCGGCTCGCCGTTTTTCTACGACGGCCACCGGGCGGTGTACGACGCCATCATAAGAGGCGACCGCTCGCCCATGGGCGAGCGGGTAATGCGCCACCTCTGCGGCGGACAGGGCGAGATACGCTTCCCGCCGCACATACAGAAATACGTCGTGAACTTTCCTGAGAGCGCAAGGCTTTGAGCTGCCGGACGCAAAAAGCAGCCCCGGAGATTTTCTCCGGGGCTGCTTTTCATTCTCACGACTATGCTTCCAGCGCAAGGGCTTCATCCCTGCATCTGGTAATCAAATCACGCCAAATTTGTCTGTTCACGAACATGCTGTAGTCCATCGGGTCCTCAAGGTCCTCGACCATGCCGGCGAAATCTATGACGTTCGAGTGGCTCGGCGCGCACACGTCTATCTCCCAATCCGCCATCTTCGTCATGTCCTCGATAAAGCGCTTACGCAGCGATTTCGGAAAATCAAACAGCGCCAGCATCTCGTCGGACATCAGGCGTACGCCCAGCCCGCCATGTATGCCAACACGCACCGTTTCGCCGGTCGCGTCGTCGCGGTCGTCAAAGAAAAACGACATGGCGCCGGGGGTGTGGCCGGGCGTGAGTATGCACTCCAGCCTGATGTTTCCAAAATCAAGTACGTCGCCGTCTTTCAGAAGATGGTCCGCCTCAAATGCGCGGAATGGCGGCATATTGGGGGCGTCAAAGCGGGCGTTCATCAGCTCCAGCAGACCGTAGTCAATCTCCGAAATGTAAATCTCCGCGCCGGTCAGCGCCTTGATCGCCGCTGCAAAGAGAAGAATATAGATGTTGGGCGCGTGCGCAATCATAATCAGGCCTGTGCTTGTGAAAAGATAGGCGGGAATCAGTATGCAGGTGAGGCCGAGCTTATCGGAGAGCTTGCCCGCCGTGGGCCTGAAGAATACCAGGAACGCCGCGAGGACGGTGAAGTAGAGCGAGGCGCCGCCTATGCCGCGCTCCTCGGCGGAGAGAATCAGGAAGTTTGTGACCGTGCCGTTAGAATAGG
>CALWXY010000188.1 GCA_944385595.1 uncultured Oscillospiraceae bacterium | reverse complement strand
TCTGTTGCACTTGTCCTGAAGTCGCCTTCGGCGGGCGTTACCCGTTATCCTTGCCCTGTGGAGCCCGGACTTTCCTCATGCACAGGGTTTCCCCTCGTGCCCGCGACCATTCAGCCTGCTCGCTGAGACATTTTACATCAAAGGCAGCGCATTGTCAACGATACGCCGCTTTTGTATTGAAAACGCAGGCTTTTGGTAATATAATGTATGATTACGAGGTGAATTTATAGATGAATCTTAACGAATATATAGCCTCCGTCCGCTCGCGGAGGATAGGCGTCATCGGCGCCGGAGTGAGCAACCGTCCGCTCATAGAGGCGCTCTGCCGCGGCGGCTGTGACGTCACGGTCTGTGACCGGGCGGAGAAGAGCGCGCTCGGCGCATATGCCGCCGAGCTTGAGGCCATGGGCGCAAAGCTGGTGCTGGGCGAGGGGTATCTAGACAACCTGGACTTTGACCTCATATTCCGCACCCCCGGCGTCCTGCCGCACACCCCGCAGCTTGCGGCGGCGAAGGCGCGCGGCGCGGAGATTACGAGCGAGATGGAGCTGTTTTTCAGGCTCTGTCCCTGCCGCACCATAGCCGTCACCGGCTCGGACGGCAAGACCACCACCACGACGCTCATAGCGGAGATTCTCCGCACCGAGGGCTATAAGGTCTGGCTCGGCGGCAACATCGGAAATCCGCTGCTGACCGAGACGGCCGACATGTCGCCCGACGATTTCGCCGTGCTCGAGCTCAGCTCCTTCCAGCTCGACTGCATGAGCTGCTCGCCGGACGTGGCCATCATCACCAATGTCTCGCCGAACCATCTGGATAAGCACCCGAGCTACGAGGACTATATAGACGCTAAAAAGAACATCTTCCTCAACCAGCGCCCGGATTCCGTGCTGGTGCTGAACGCCGACAACGCCGTCACTTCCGCGATGGCGCCGCTCGCCAAAGGCCGTCTGCGCATGTTCAGCCGCAGAGAGCGCGTGGGCGACGGCTTCTACGCCGAGGACGGCACGATATACGAGGCTCGCGGCGGAGAGAGCAGCGCCATGGTGCTTGAGGAGGAGATACGCATACCCGGCAAGCATAACGTCGAAAACTATATGGCCGCCTTCTGTGCAACGGCGGATTTTGCCGGGCGCAAGGCATGGCGCACCGTCGCCAAAAACTTCACCGGCGTGGAGCACCGCCTCGAGCTGGTGCGCACTCTGCGCGGCGTCGACTACTACAACGACTCCATAGCCTCCAGCCCGACGCGCACGATAGCGGGGCTGATGGCATTTGACCGCAAGCCCGTGCTGATAGCGGGCGGCTACGACAAAAACCTCGACTACACTCCGCTCGGCGAGGCGGCCATTGGCCGCGTGACGGCCATGTTCCTCACCGGCGCGACGGCGGAAAAAATCCGCGCAGCCGTCACCGGCGCGCCGGGCTACGACGCTGCCGAGCTGCCCGTATTCATGTACGACGACTTTGACGATGCGGTGCGCGCCGCCTCCGAATACGCGCAGGCGGGCGACATGGTGCTGCTCAGCCCGGCCTCGGCCTCGTTCGACCACTTCAAAAACTTTGCCGAGCGCGGCGAGCACTTCAAAAAACTTGTACGGGAGATGGACTGACATGGACCTCAAAAAGCTCATATGCGATCTCAGCTCCATAAGCGGCCCCTCCGGCTTCGAGAGTCCGGTGGCGCGCCGCGCGGCGGAGCTGCTCACCCCTTATACGGATGAGTGCCGCGTCGACGCGATGGGAAACCTCATCGCCGTGCGCCGCTGCGGCGTCCCCGGCGCTAAGACACTGATGCTCGACGCTCACATGGATGAGATAGGCTTCATCGTCACGGGCTACGACAAGGGCTTCCTCCGCTTTGGTATGCTCGGCGGCATAGACCCGAGGATGCTGCCCGCGCGCGAGCTGATGCTGCTCACCGAGCCGGAGCCGATTTTCGGCGTCATCGACACGCTGCCGCCTCATGTGATGGAGAGCGGCGACTCCGACAAGACCATAGACGTCAAAAAGCTCTGCATAGACGTCGGCCTCTCAGAGGAGGAGGTAAAAAAACGTGTGCCGCTCGGCACACCGGCGGTATTTGCCTCCGGCTGCCGCGAGCTCGGCGAGAGCGCCGTCTGCGGCAAATCGCTGGACGACAGGGCCTGCCTCGCCGTAATAATCAAGACTATGGAGCTGCTCTCCGGCTGCAAGCTCGGCGTCGACGTCGTGTGTCTCGCCGCCGTGCAGGAGGAGCTGGGGCTGCGCGGCGCCGTCACCGGTGCGTACACCGTCGCGCCCGACTACGCCGTCACGCTCGACGTCACCCACGCCTGGACTCCCGACGCGAAAAAGACCGAGACCGTCGGCTTCGGAAAGGGCGCAGCCATCGCTGTCGGCCCCAACATGAACCGCGCGATGACAGAGGGCATCATAGCCGCCGCCAAAGAAAGGGAGCTGCCGTATCAGCTGGAGGTCATCCCCGGCCAGAGCGGCACAAACGCCTGGGCGATACAGACCTCGCGCTCCGGCGTCGCCACCGCGCTCATCTCCATCCCGGTGAAATACATGCACACCCCGGTGGAGACCCTCGATATGGCTGACGCCAAGAGCGCCGCCGACATACTCGCGGCCTACATCACGCAACTGGAGGCGGAAAAGAATGCTTGACACTGTTAAAACTCTGTGCTACCTCTCCGGCGTCTCCGGCTATGAGGACGAGGTGCGCGACTATATACTCGAGCGGGCGCTGCCGCACGCCGACAGCGTCGAGACCGACGCGCTCGGCAACCTGATAATAGGGAAGAAGGGCGCCGTCGGCACCGGACGAAAGCTGATGCTCTGCGCCCACATGGACGAGGTCGGCCTCATTGTCACCAATATCGATGACGACGGCTACCTCAAATTCGGCTTCGTCGGCGGGATAGACCGCCGCGTCGTCATAGGCAAGAGCGTCTATATAGGCGAGAACCGCGTCCCCGGCGTTGTCGGCATAAAGGCCTATCACCTTGTGAGCCGCGAGGAGGAGAAAAACGTCCCCAAGACCGAGGACATGTATATAGATATCGGCGCAAAGAGCCGCGAAGAGGCCGAGCACCTCGTCTCGCTCGGCGACCCCTGCGTGTTCGATGACACCGTCGTCGAGTTCGGCGAGGGCTACCTCAAGGCCAAGGCCATAGATGACCGCCTCGGCTGCGCCGTCATGCTGCAGCTCATCGAGTCCGAGCTGCCCTGCGACTGCACCTTCGTGTTCACTGTTCAGGAGGAGGTCGGCACCCGCGGCGCAAAGACCGCGGCGTTTACCGTCCAGCCGGACGTCTGCCTCGTGCTCGAGGGCACCACCGCCGCCGACATCCCCGGCTCCACCGAGGCCAACGAGGTCTGCCGCCTCGACGGGGGAGTGGTCATACCGTTCATGGATAGAGGCACGCTCTACGACCCGGCTCTGTACAGGGCGCTCACCGCCATCGCCGACGAAAACGGCATACGCTGGCAGACTAAGCGTATGATAGCCGGCGGCACCGATGCCTCAGCAATTCAGCGCGCGAACGGCGGCGTGAAAACCATCGGCCTCGCCTGCGGCATACGCAACCTCCACTCTCCGGCATGCGTCGCAAACACGGCGGATTTTGAGCCCATGCTCGCGCTGGCGGGCAAATTCATCCAGGCATTCTCGGAGGGACGTATATGAACGAAAAAGTCAGAGAGCTAGCAAGGCTAGTCGAGCAGCGCGTCGCGCCCCGCTTTGCGGAGATAGACGAGGTCGCTGCCATAAATACTGAGAAGGTGATGGACGCATTCCGCCGCAACCGCGTCTCCGACAGCCTGTTTGCCGGTACCACCGGCTATGGCTATGACGACGCGGGCAGGGAAACGCTGGACAAAATCTTTGCCGACGTCTTCGGCGCTGAAAGCGCCCTGGTGCGCGTCGGCATAGTGAACGGCACCCACGCCATAGCCTGCGCGCTGTTCGCGGCCTGCGAGCCGGGCAAGACGCTGCTCAGCATATCGGGCATGCCGTACGACACCATACTCTCCACCATAGGCGTCACCGGCGACTACTTCGGCTCCCTCAAATACTACGGCGTGGACTTCGACCACGTCGACCTGCGCGCCGACGGCAGCCCCGACCTCGAGGCTATACGCCGCCGCGCCGCAGACCCGAAGGTCTGCGCCGTTGCCATACAGCGCTCTCGCGGCTACGCCACCCGCAAGGCGCTGAGTGTTTCCGAGATTGCCGATATGATAGCCGCGGTCAAAGAGGTGAACCCCTCCGCCTGCGTATTTGTCGACAACTGCTACGGCGAATTCACCGAGCTGCACGAGCCGACTGAGTTTGGCGCTGACCTGATGGCCGGTTCGCTGATTAAGAACCCCGGCGGCGGCATGGCGCCCACCGGCGGCTACATAGCCGGAAAGGCCGAGTACGTCGAGCGGGCGGCCTACCGCATGACGACGCCCGGCATTGGCGGCGAGTGCGGTGCCACGCTGGGCGTGAACCTCCAGCTCTACCGCGGCTTCTTTATGGCGCCGCACGTCGTGGCTCAGGCACTCAAAACCGCCGTGCTCTGCGCCGGTATGCTCGAGGAGCTGGGCTACAAGACCAGCCCCGGCGCCATGGAGCCGCGCTCCGACATAGTGCAAATCGTCGAGCTAGGCTCGCCGGATAAGCTCTGCCGCTTCTGCCGCGGCATACAGTACGGCGCTCCGGTCGATTCCTTCGCGGCGCCCGTGCCCGCACCCATGCCCGGCTATGAGGACGAGGTCGTCATGGCCTCCGGTTCTTTCGTCCAGGGCTCGACGATAGAGCTCTCCGCCGACGGCCCTATGCGTGAGCCGTATGCGGCATATCTCCAGGGCGGACTGACCTACGAGTCCGGCCGCCTTGGCATAATGTATGCCATAAGCGAGATGCTGGAGGCATAGAATATACATAGGGGGTGACCTTTATGTATATCCGCCGGAGGGCGCGCATAATGCGCCT